>CAYPSC010000001.1:0-1174 GCA_964413385.1 uncultured Gammaproteobacteria bacterium
GCATGACAAAGACCACGCTTGAAAGGAAATAGACGCGAAAGAACTTGAGGCAATTGATTCTACGAAAAAAACAGTCATTTAATGGCAACAGTACATCATCTTGTCCACTAACCATGAGAATAAACGGACCAAACCAGAATCTAACAAGCGCACAGGAGCTTTAGCTGCCGGATTGTAAAGATGATAAACCTCATTTCCATCTAGAAACCCATCTCCATCTGTATCAGGATTATGCAGGTCTGTTCCATAAATTGGTTCTTCCAAATCGGATAGCCCATCGGAATCAGGATCAAGACCGCCTGGCGGGAGCGATGGTTGGACAAGAGTAGGAATGGAAGGAGCTGTCGAAACTTGTGCCTCATTTGAAAGGGTAGATTCACCGCCAACATTCACAGCAATGACACGGTAGACATACGTTTGACCAGCTTGGACCGACACATCCAGAAAAGCATTCGTATCAGCGGGCAATGTCGTTAAAGATGAAAATGGGCCATTCGCCTCCTTCCGTTCCAATCGATATCCCGTTTCATTCGTCGCGACATCTGTCCAATTTACCGCAATGGCATTTCCTGAAGATGTTGCCGCAAGATCTGTCGGACTCGCTGGAACTTGCAGTACCGGTGTCACCAGTGCAGGTGCTGATTTCTTAAAAAGAGCGTCCCGATTTAGATAAACGAACCCTCCCCCAATCAAGAGAACAGTGAAAAGCAAAGCCAGGACAAGGATCAAACGCGAATGATTAGCCGGTTCCTTCAGAATCGCATTTGATGGCTTCGTAACGGGTTGAGGCACTGGCTTTGGTGGTGGCGGAGCCTTCTGCTCGGCTGGTGGTGAAGCAGGATTCAATTTTAACGCCACTCCATAAAACTTTTCCGGAATAACGACGATTTCCGGCTCCTTCTTTTTTGGCGGGCCAGAAGATCCGCTTAACGCGGATCCATTTATTCCCGATGATGATAAAGAAGGAACGGCCATATGTTCTAGATGCTGCAATCGGCCTTCGCGCATTTACCAGGACCGCGCGGGTTGTACCCACTTTTCACTTCAGTTCCATCATCATATCCATCGCCATCTGTATCCTTATTCAATGGGTTCGTTCCGTATTTCAAAACTTCGTCACCATCTATCAATCCATCTCCATCCGTATCAGCTTTATTAGGATCAGTCCCCAACT
>CAYPSC010000001.1:1184-13154 GCA_964413385.1 uncultured Gammaproteobacteria bacterium
ACTCACGCTCGCGTTGATCGGTCAATCCATCATGATCACTATCAACTTGAGTTTCCGGAGTCGAAGTCACCGGCTGCGATGGTTTGATGCTATCCGGTAAAGGAACGTTAAATCCCGGCGGCGGTGTTGTCACTGGAACAGGCGCCTCTAGCGAAGAGGATGCCTCAAATGGTTGGTTACTAGCATTCAGCGTCGTCGAAGATGGCTCCTCCGCAGGCAACATTGTCATATCGTTCTGAACGCTCGAAACAACTTCTGGCGCGAGATTCTCGTTCGTGACTTGTTCCGAAGAGGAGGCCCGTGATTGCTCGCTCGTTGCAGGCATTTGCGGAGATGATCCCTTGATGAAAAAAAACCAGAAGCCCAACCCAATAATAGCAACGACAACAAGAATAATAAGTACGATCATTAAGTATTTGCCAAAACCTCCCCTTTTTTTCATCATCACCGGAGCGACCGGAGGTGTGCCCATTCCCCCTTTCCTCATTCCGGATTGATCAAGATCAGAAAAAATATCTTCTGGCTCACTTTTTCCAGAAGCCGTTGGTTGAGAACGCGGCATCGTCGTGATGGTTGGCGCTTCGGCCGTATCCGCCGATAATGGGTGAATCGCCTGAACCGGCGCGCTGGATTTTATTGGCGGTACTGACGATGGCGGGGGTGTCGGCCGTGGTGCTGGTGCGGGAACCGGCGCCGATACAGGTGCAGACATGATAGGCGGCGCCGCTGGCGGCGGAGCCATTGGGCGCGGTGGCATCGGAGGCCGCGGAGTCGGTGGCGATGAAGGCGGCATTGACGGCGCTGATCCAGCCGGCGGCGTGGATGGATCAAACGGAAGGTTAGGCGGAGGATTTGCCATAGAGGATATCAAACGAAAAAAAGAATCTACGGTGTGCAGTCCGGGTGGGTGCACTTACCAGCTCCTAAAGGATTATACCCCTTTTTTACCTCTTCGCCATCTGGATAACCGTCGCCATCCGTATCCACCTTCAACGGATTTGTGCGATACTTATTCACCTCATCTCCATCTGACAATCCATCGCCATCCGTGTCTGGATTGAGCGGATCTGTGCCAAGAGCTTTTTCCTGTTTATCCATCAAACCATCGTGATCGGAATCAATGGCGAAAGACGGCGTAGAGTCAGTAGACGCCGCTTTCGATCCGGGAACAGCTGTTATTGATGATCCAATAAACGTTTGAGTCGATGAACTTATCGGCCGGCCGTAGGCATTTGGCGGGTCCGGTTTTAACGGATCTGTATGCAGGATACTTATTTCTTCTAAATCGCTATAACCGTCACCATCCGTATCTGCTTTTCGTGGATCTGTCCCAAAATTTTTTTCCTCTTCATCCGAAAGACCTTCACCATCCGTATCTTTGGGCAACGCAGCGAGTTTCTTTGCTTCGGCCTGAATTTTCTTTTGCAAGTCTACCGTTGATCCTGATCGTGTTGATGTGATTCCAGAAGAAGGAGGCGTGAAGGAAGTATCCTCCTGGCTAGAACGAATCCGCAATAAAACCACAAGCACAACCAGTGCTATGACGATAACTGAACCAATCAAGACAAAGGCGATGCGTCGGGACATAGATTAGGTTCCCTGCATTGGCGTAGGTAAGAACGTCCCCGCATTCTCTCCTGGGGTTGCTTGACCGCTACACATCAAATCACCGGTGCTCGCACCACCAATCAATATATCACCCGTCGCTGCCATCTCACGGAACACAAGCCAATACTTCCCCCCATCATTCCCTTTACATTGCTGCGCGGTCGGCGCTGTCGTCGGAGGAGAAACGACATACATACGATCCTGGGTAATGATACGAACGGTACTCGAGACAGCTTGATAAAACTGATAAGAAGGTGAAGCGGTAAAGGGAGATGGGAAATCGACGATATAGAAGCTAAAAAAACCTGTTAATCCCCAATCACCACGTTTGAATTTTATGGTTTCTGGTGCCGTATCAAACGTATTGCAATTCTCCGTTCCATCGGGATGGAAACAATATAAATTTGCATGCGGAACAGCATCCAAATCTTTACTCCCCTGAAATCCACCCCAGTAGATATCTCGATTACAGTTCTTATCAACCCCATAATTACAAGCTATCCATACAACAGGACAATTTTTGCCGGAGCTTAAACAGGTCGTTCGTTGATTCTCGTCCTGAGCTTTGAAACCCATATTTGGAGGCAATACCAAGTGAGCATCCAAATATCGATTTTGTAGCGAACCATTCCAGGTATGAACGACCAATGTCTCATTCGGTCCCACACGAGGAGCTAGGAAGATATATCCCTTGTTATTTTTCAGACCCTGAGACCAGAAGTTCGAGAGATTAAATGTCTGCGACTCAAACGACCAATATCCACCATTTTGCGCCTCATCAACACCCGCCAATCCCTGTGGCCACTTTTGTCCATTGCAAATACCGCGTCCCTTTGGGCCCGTGCAGATATTATCTTTGTAATAATCCACAATGATCCGATAGAACCCGCATTCTGGACGAACGTTGAGTGTGTTGAAGGAGAACTTGCCATCTCCATCCGCAAACGTTTCACCTAACCGCGTTCCCTGAAGATACAAGGTGACCCGCGCATTCGGAATTGGCTGGTTGGCATACACAGCGTCAAAAATTTGACCCGAAATTTTGCCATCACCAGGCTCATCCTGACAACGACCACAACCCATGAACGTACACGTGTTTGCACAGGAAATTTTATCGCCTTTTGTCGCGACCAGTGAAGCACAGGTCGGATACAAGACAGAATCAACCTCCGCATTATTTTGACCGGCAACGAGCTTGCCACCTACTTTTTGGCAGCTATCCCCAATAGCCCCTAAACAACTGAGATTCAACTGATCCTGAGGCTGGCTGGAACAGACCCTGTATAGACCTCCACTGCATGTACCAGCCGTTAAATTTGAATCACATCCTGTGTAAACCTCGAGCACGTGTCCGTCGCTGGCTTGGCAGTACGCTTGATATTGATTGCACACTGTTTTCTCGGCAAAATCATATCCCAAAGCGCGACAGGTTAAATTCGTCGGGACACTCGCCTGACCATCGCATTGTTCTGCGCCGTTTTTAACACCATCACCGCAGTATCCACCAGAGGAAGCCACAGACCGACAGAGTTTAGAACAGCTATTGCACGTAGAACCATAGTCCGAAACACACTGATCACCGTTATGAATGCCATAATCACACTCTTCAACCCCGATTTGCATAAATCCATCACCACAGACGTTCTTCTTACATTGGTTTGTACAGACATCGTTGTTATCTGTATTCCCGTCATCGCACTCTTCTCCCGGATCTACATGACCATCACCGCAAACACCCTTGGGCTGGCAAATAGACCAACCGTTCCAGGTGCATTGATTTTTTTGACCAGGATCTATACAGGTACGCACATGTTGTGTTGGATAAAGCGCACACCGACCGCCAGGGCATTCCGTATCAACCGTGCAGGGATTCCCGTTAGTTGATTGGCGATTTTTATCTGTTCCGCCAGCACAGCGCCCTGCCGTTACGCCCACACAACTTTGGTGCGATGCGTCACCACCACAAGTTCCACCCGGGCAATCGGTGTTCGATGTGCACGGCATGTTGTCATTGCTTCCGCTCTGACAGATCGCACTGATCGTCGCATCAATATTTCCATCGCACTGTTCCGGTGATTGGATTACCTTATCCCCGCAATAAGGGGCTGATCCGTGGCAATCGACACTACAAGAATTTCCCACCTTGCACCCATTCAAGGTATCACAATAATTGCCATTTTGATTTCCGTTATCACAAACTTCCCCAAAACTGATTTGACTATCTCCACAGTACGATCCGATACCTTGGCAATCTTTGCGACAGTGGCCATACGTCCCATTCAATACGCCGTCGTCACATACTTCTCCTTGGTCGACCCGACCATTTCCGCACAAGACATTCGCTACACACGTAGAATCAGGCCCATCGACAAACTTCTTACAATCGTTACACACCTGTATTTTTGTTCCTACTTTTCCATCCGATGTTGTACAGGCGGCCGGCGATGTCTGACCTAATTCGCATACCTCACCTGGACCTATCACACCGTTCCCACAGACATTGTCGATGCCATAGTTTTGACCAGTACAAAGATTAGCATAATGCCAGGAACCACCCGTTGGATTACACGTTCCGTTTGCAACGACCGTTTTCTGATCTGGACCGAGTACCTGACAATCCGCATCTTGCGGCGGGTTATCCTTTGTTTTATTCGCTGGATTACACAATTGATCCGTATTAGAGCAACGGTACACTTGCTCACGCAACGGAGGTTGATATCGCGACGCCACCGGTCCCTCTAACTCCGTAGAGAGTTCGTAGCGCAAACCTCCGTCAACCGCTCGATATTGATAGATACGTGAAACAGTCGATGGTTGATTATTGACCAACGTCGGACACAGATATAACCGTTTCACCTCATCCCAACAGGTTCCTGGATCATAACCCACGTCCCCTTTGACATTTGGATCCTGATTTTGTGCCAAACACTTTTCTCCATTTGTACATTCACTGTTATCTATACAGGGCGTTTTACTTGTTGCACAGCGTCCACAAGTCAAATAACGGTTCACCGGATCAGTCGGTGGCGGACTTCCCAATGTCGATCCAAGTGCAGCACTCCAGCTTGGCCAACGACTCGTGGAGATCGTCTGTAAGTAAGACCCATTGGTTAATAATGGATATTTACTGTCTTTATCCTTGACCTTGGCAAGCTCCAAGCTATCCGTAAAAGACTGGAAATCTGCGATGCGCTTGGTATCACGTTGGAGCTTGGCTTTAAAACTCGCACAATGAAGCGTTGGATCGAGCCGCGCGCATTCCCAATCAGCCGTACAAACCACGACATTGCTATCTTGTATATACTGTTTGTTTTTAACGTCGACACAGACATTTTCTGAATCAGCCTGAAAGTTAACATTAAATGTCCAATTGGTGAGCAGTTGATTAAATATGTTCACCGTTTCTTCACGTGCATTTGGATTGTAGGAAATCAAATAGATCGTAGAGGTTACAGGACCCGCCGTAGAATTATCAACGTCCGCAACAGCTACATAGACCGTTGTTCCATCACGGACCGCCTCGTAACCATCCACCTGTATCGCTTGCGGTGATCCTTTAAATCCACGGGATTCATACCAGGCCGTTGGCGAAAGATGGAGGGGATTGGTGATGACACGAATGCCAATACCATCATTCTTCAAAGAAGGATCCGTGTAAGTAAGCAAATACTGACGCAAAACGCCATGCGCAACATCTGTGCTGTTTGGTGGCACGCCCTGCAACCGGAGAGCTGGCAAATCATCTCTTGTTCCAGCCTTCCCCGCATCCATACAATACGCTGTCGAGAAGTGATAGAACGGTCCGTTGGCAAAAGCCGGAGCTTCTGCGACTAATGATTTTGAATTTTCAGAATCCGTGAATGGCGCCAAGGTACGGCTCGGCCACGGATTCTCACAGAGGAGTGCTGTTGCCAACGAACTTGACTGAATCACCGCGCCCTTGGTCGATGGTTTGTTGATCGTGTCTTGATTAATGACGACACTGGCAAAGATCAACGAGCTGCCGTTCTTTTCTTTAGAAGAAATGTCTGCCGCGCTGAGCGCTGATGAGTCTTTCTGGTTGCCTACGCTAAACACAGGCGTCTTGGAAGATACCCAAGATTGCCAATTCCAGTTGTATTCGGAAGTCCCCGAGAGAGGGATCACTTGACCATTTTGCAAAGCCTGTGCCATTGCTTCATATCCATGCGTTTCATTCGCGAGCGTAAACAGTCCGGTTGATGTCGGATGCGTATCCTGGACGGTTACAGCATTGACCGTGCAGATTTGGTTACCCGTCTGGAACGACCAGGTTAATTTGCCTGTCGTCGCATCAATAGGATCTGCTTGAGCAGCTACACCTTGTTTGGTGCGGATGCCTCGTTTCTTGTTTCGCGCCAAATCAGGATCTCCACGGAAAACAACGTGATAGTTGGTATTTGCAGCCAGGGCCGAATCCAACACAAAGACAGCTTTACTCCCCTGCCCATCCGGAACAACCTGAATCGCACCATGGACGGCCCCCACACACCAGACCGAAGCCTGGGCGTTGTTTCCAGCAAATGAAAGGAGATGATGCCACCAATTTGCTACGCGATTTAACCAATTCCTTTGGGCAAGTGGTGCTAATTGAGTCGTTCCAACCGGACAATCCTTTGGATACTCTTGGGCAATAATGAAGTTATCACTCAGTGAAGATGGATCCATCAGCATGGGGAATGAACCTGAGACCAGAACATTGCGACACACACCCTTTGCTCCTGATGGAGGATAATTTGCTGACAATGATGGGCGAACAGAGCAACAACCAGCCGTTGTTAATCCATATCCGTTTGGACACGCCGCTTCTTCCTTGAACCCACACTGCAAACCGTAGGTCGCTTGACCAGCCTTCGCATCATACGTCGCCGTCAATTTTGAAGTCATGAGCCCGTTTGAATCTGGGTCTTGCGTACCGGTGATCTGCGCTAATTGCGTCGCATCAATTAATCCATCTCCATTTTTCGCCGCCTCGCACATTTCACCGGTTCCCAAAGCCCCATCGCCACAGAAAGATGGCACCGCGTACATAACAGACGCCCCCTCTGCCAAACAGCGTGAAGAGCACCCATCTCCGCTCACATGATTGCCATCGTCACAATCCTTTCCAGGTTCTTTTACGTCTCCATCTCCGCAGCAATTTTTTTGCCCAGGCCGTGTGCAAGCATCGACTCCCGTGTGCAAACAGGTTACTGGGTCGCATCCCACAGATGGCCAGGCCTTTCCCTGCACACTTTCGCACGATTCACCTGGCTCCAAAACACCATTGCCACAGACGGAAGTCACTTGCGTTGATCCTTCATGCAAACAATCCGCGCTGCAACCGTGACCAGGATTCACCGCACCGTAGTCACATGTTTTTCCATACCCCCCCACGTCGCCGTTCCCACAAGTACTGCCACCAGCTTGTGCACCCAATGCTTGGCACTGTACAGAACATCCATCCGCTTCAGCGACGCTACATTGCCCATTACTGCTGCAAATATTCGCATCCGCTGTACAATCTTTTCCATTATTCGCTCCTCCAAAACAGTGTTTTCCAGGATCGCATTGCTCCCCTTTCTCGAGCGTCCCGTTTCCACACGTTCCTCCATCAGCAACAGACCGTACCGGATTCCATAAACATTGATTGCTACAGGTACTATTTGGGCCATTCTTCCCGACCCCCAAATCACACTCCTCACCGCCGCTCGCATCAGCCGGAAGCAACGTACAGGAGTCACCAAATGGCATCTTCCCTCCTTTGCAATAATTTCTATCCGTTGTTTCGACGATACCGTTCCCACAAGCAGCAATTTTGTTTACCACACCATCTGAACCAGCATTCACACAATGATCCGTGCAGCGTGGTGATCGCGCTGGCGTTGCATCAACCAACCCTACGCCGCTTCCGTTTAAAAACTGGGCCACTTTTTGATCTGCTGTTGTCCATTGATACGTTTGATCACTAATCAAGGGCTCGCCGTTCTTATTGCAAGCATCAGGCGATCCGATCGGTAAAGCAACAAACGTTTGACGAGCACCAATCACGCTTTCTATTTTCTCCCCAGGCGTCACATTCACCTGATTTGCTCCACAACGCGCATCCGTTCCTTGTTTTACACGGAATGTCCATACAAACCCGTCCGGATCATTCAGATTTGTCAGCGCAAGACGCGTGGCTGATTGGATACCATTCGTTCCTCCTTTGAGAATCACCTTATAAAAACGCCCGGGTTCCAAGTAAGTCGTCGGAACATTGCCAACAAGATGCGTCGGTTCAATGGTGAGGAAATTGAGAGGCGAGCCAGGGACTGCACCCGGCGTTTCTGTCAGGCTAATAGGAGATCCCGACAGATCAAACGTTTGATCAAATACGCGGCAGTTCTCATTCACGCAGCGTTTGAGCACGATCGTATCCGCATTCAAGCTTGGGGAATTCATAGCCACGTTGAAACGAGCCCAGATAGCGGCATTGAGGCAAGCAGCATCACATCCTGGACCATAGGTGCTGACTTGCGGCGGAACAAAGTTAATCGAGAGTAAACCCGTCCCTCGAATAGGATCACCCTGACCACCCCTATACGACACATTGATATGCACGGGATTATCACCTGTTTCAGCTAATGCTGTTGCCGTTTGCACATCCAAGACATTTCCAGGTGGTTGCTGATTCTTATTATTCGTAATGGAAGCACGACCATCGCCCGCCGTATCCCAAGACCACTCAAGCGAAGAGGCGTCCAATTGGATACAAATATCTCCAGCTGCGCGCGCAGACACGCGATAAGGAATGGTTTGATTTAACGCATTGGCTTTGAAAGGATTTGGCGCAACGGAAACAGACCCGACCCGACATGGCTCGCGAGTCTGCTGGGTGGTAAAACGGAAACAGTAGCCTTGTTTTGAGCCGCATTCTGATTTTTCTTTCATGGACACCCCACTATCTGATTTGACGCTTGTCGTTAGGATGACTCGATAGGTCGTGGAAGCAGCCCAAGCACTGCCAGGACGGAACAAAATATAATCCGTATTTGTATCCGCCGCGTTGACCTGTGGGTACCCTGCGCGTCCAGCTATTGGCGTTGTTTTGGAACACGGATCGCCACTCGTCGCTATACACGCCTGAACTAAAAACGTACTTTGTGTCACGGTTTGTGGGTCTAGTTTCGTTGTAAAACGAACCACGATATCCGAATTTAAACAAGCCTTTGATCCACCAGAACGGTGGTCCCAGGGCGAAGGTGATGGTGGTTTTGTCTCATTACATTCTTCAACCACTTCTGGATTTACAGGAATAATGCCGGTTGATGTTCGCCAAGCGTATTCAGCGCGCGTGACCGCTGCCGGGCAAACCCCACCAACAGAACATGCCCCGTGTCCACAACAAATTTCTCCTGTCCCACAGATCGTTGGATCTTCGTTACAGTTGCGCACTTCAAAATTTATCCCGTTTGATGTCCGTGTTCCCACTGTTACTTTGACTGGACCCGTGGTTCCCGCAGAAGGAATGGCGGTCTGAATCTGATCATTTTTCCATTTTGAAGCATCAATGTTAGCTTCTACACGACTCTTATTCGCCCCTGAAAATGTCACCTTTCCGGCTTGGACCGTAAAATTCTCGCCAGTCACAGTAATCATTGTTCCACTCGGTCCGGCAAGTGGCTGAATCGCGCAAATTCCTGGCGTTGGTTGATCCGCCGTCACGGTAAACGGCACCGCATTACTCGTGACACGATCCTGACGCATGAGCGACACCTGATAAGCCGTTCCGACCTTGACTGACGTATTCCCAAGACTCCCAATATTCTTGGGAACTTTGATTGTCACACTTGTGTCTTGCCAAAAATTCTTAGCGCACACAGCCGGGAAGGTGACATCCGCTGCTCCCGTTTCTCCGGTTGATGGGTCTTTAAACATGACGCTTCCGATGCCTGTCCCAAAATTTCGTCCAGAAAGAGTCACATACTGACCTGCACCGCCAAATTCTGGATCCAAACGGTCAATGGTGGGCACACCGGTCGTTGCTTTCTCATCAATGCGGAAATCAACCGCGTTAGAATCAACCCCTCCGACGCGTGCTCTGACCGGATAATGACCCGGTGAAAACACTGGAACATTTAACTGAATACTCGCATCGTTCCAGGAAGAAAAAGTACTCACTTCACGGTCGTCAAAAGCCACTCGATCTGGAGCAGGACCTAGACCCCCTCCGAACAACGTCATCTGCCCGCCGACTTGCGCGTGATCTGGATTAACTCCGCACAGTCCCGGGCGCGCCACATTGTCAACAACAAAATTATCCAGCCTGGGTCCACGGGTATCATTTGTCCTATCTGAAAGATTTGAAATGGCATTTGTGATCTGGATCGGTCCAGTCTTAGCTCCTTCTGGAAGTTGAACAATAATTTGATCATCAGACCAAGTTCGTGTGTTCACACAGGCTGGCGGCGCTGTGGCTGTCACACCATCTGTGAAGACGACCTTGCCCGACATTGTGCCAAAATTAACTCCTTGAATAGTCACGAATGTTCCAGGGCGGCCATCTGGTGGAGAAAATCCGGTGATAATTGGCTGTTCGACGCATTTGCCAGCCATACAGATACCACTTGCGCAATCTGCATTCACCTGACAGCTCCCACCCGAACATGCGCCACAGCTTCCACCACAATCTAACCCGGTTTCATCCCCGTCTTTTTTGCCATCAAAACAGAACGCAGGACGTACCATGACACGGGTCGATTGACTCGTACTTTCGTTACTATCTACGTCATGCGCTTTAGATTGAAGCGAATAACCGGATGGCGCGAGACCTTTTGTGTCCCAGTTGACCGATGCTTCAAAATCAGTCACTGACGTACTCGTCGCCGGCGTATTAGAACCGATCGAAGCGCCATTCACATTTGTTTCGACATACGAAATACCAGAATCATCCGTCGCGCGAGTCGCCACCCGTATCATGTCATCCGCTGAGACGCTTTGCCCATCAAGAGGAGAGATAATCGATGTAGTAGGAGGCGAGACGTCTACGCTATTACCCGTATGGAAGATGCTTTGGCAGGCAGAACCAAAACCACCACAAGAAAGAGTCTGCCCAGCTGTTGAGACCAAGGCATTATCCACTTTTGTGATGAAGTCAGTATCGCTATCAAAACAATGTCTCGTTTCATTCGGCGCTGGACAGGCAGCCGTCGGCACAAACGTGACTAGTGATCCCGAGGTTGTGATCGAACCAGCCACCTGCGTATTGTCATTGGCCTTAAGGATATGAATACGACTTGCAGCCGAAGACGGACTCACATCGCGGGTAAAAAGGAAACGGACTTCCGCATTGCGCAAGGGAATAGAACCACTCGGCGTAATCGACCGTACCTGAAACACGCTCGACGCTCCACCGCCCCCTAATCCCCCTGCCCCACCAGCACCCGAACCGCTTGCCCCACCCTCGCCAGCGCCCGTTGCCTGGAGCAACCGACTGATCACAAATGTCGCGATAGCCCAAGAAGATAAAATAATCACCAGACCAATGATGGCGTTTCGCAAATACTTCTTCGCATGATCTACTTTTTCCTTTTCGCCGCCTGATGTCATCCAGAGAAAACCGGCATAGATAACCAGACTCACCATGATGATGGCAAGCAATCCAAGGGCGACGTTAATAATTCGCGCTGCGATGACCCGCGGATCCGTTGTGGGTAGCTTGGTGACTGAACCCACGGCCTGGAGACCCGTATCCAAAGATTGTGCTCCTGCTGGCAACACAAATACAGTTCCTCCTAGACAGAGAGTGAGGATTGTCGGCAAGAGAAGGATAAAACGACGCAACATATCACTTCACTGGATAAGCACAGCTTCCTGGCGAAGCCTGTTCATCACAGCAGTTTGGACCGCGACACTGATCAGATCCGGCTGGATTAAAACAGTTTTGATAGATGTTCTGCACCCCTGATTGAAGGTATGGGTAATACTCCGGTGCCGGAGCTTTTGGATCTATCGCCGGAAGGTAAAGACGATGTCTAATACTCACACGTCCAGCCACTACCTTCTGTGAGGAACTCACCGCCTGCCCTTCGGGGCCTAATAGAACTTGTTCAGGCGTCCACCAAAATGTATCCGTCATTTTAGACGACTCATTGTTTTTGATGAAAACGTTATCAGAAGTAATGGTAGACGCTTGCAATACGCTATTAAAATCCGCTTGTGGAGGTTGCTCAATCGGAATATTACTCGAAGCCTGACGATCCCCTGCCTGCGGGCGGGTTGCTTTAATACGTGGCGCTTCTAGGTTTGGTTTACTATCTGTACCAAAAGACCACGCATAGTCGTCTTTTCCAGGACCTTGGGCGGTTCCATCACCATTTCCAT
>CAYPSC010000001.1:13164-21086 GCA_964413385.1 uncultured Gammaproteobacteria bacterium
CCATCAAGTGAATTACCAGCAATGTCAGCGACTCCATCATATCCCGAGAGAGTCAGATCGGCTTGTGGCGGTGTAGAGGAAAGCGTTGCTGCTTTTACATAAGTTGAAATCGCCGAATCGCTCGGTAAACAAAAGATGTTATTTCCACAAGAGTTCACACCGCAGGCGAGATCTGTCACAAATTCCACGGTCGTGTACCCATTGGACACCACAAATGATCCATTGGGCCGCGCAGGCATGCTCTCGGGCGCACTGATCGGAACCGCTCGAACCATGATATTGGTAAACCCCTTATTATCGCTCCATATACCCGACGCAGAAGTCGGATCAATCGGTTCACTAAAATTGATCTGCACCACCACGTTGGGCGCGTATTGGCCACCTGGAGATGGAATAACAGATGTGATGCGCGGTGGCGTCAGATCTACAACCGTTGATACTTCAAACTGCCACTTGTATCCAGAAGAAAAGGTTCCACTAAAAGCTAGAGATCCATCTTCCCTTAGTACTCCGTTTTTTCCCGATGACAATTCAACTGTATAACCCACGTTCTGCGTTGGACTTCCTAAATAATTCACGGGTTTAATAACGAATGTCTTGCGATCTTGCGTAAAACGGACACGTGCCTGAGCCGAAGTCAATGCTTGCGTCGCCTGCCCCGTCGGATAAATACGGATCGCCACGTCATTTAAACCCACGGTTGTGCTTGATGTTGCATCATCCGTCAGATTACTTGGCGTCCCGTTATCATCATATCCTTTGATAAACGAGGCGATTTTTATCGGCTCCTTAAACGTAATCACGATCGCCGTGTTACGTGGCACACCCGTGGCATCACGCACAGGAACATGTGACTCGATAATACCACCACCAAGGGCGCCCGCGGATGAAGGAAACCCGATGCCACCAGGAGACGTTCCGCTCACGCCGCCTTCACTCGAGGCTTCTCCTAAACGAGACAAAATAAAACTTGCAAGAGCAAACGACGAAGCAATAATAATCAGTCCAATGACCGCATTGCGTATCATGGTTTTAGCCTCATCAACTTTTTTCGCATCTCCCCCTGCCGTCATCCACAAGAAGCCGGCGTACAGGAGGTATCCCAAAAGCACGACACCGAGCAATCCCAAAACAATATTAATGACCCGGCCGATCAAGGTATACAAATCCTGATTCTTTAATCCCGATGCCGCGCTGACCGCCTGCAAATTATCCGCTGCCGTCGATTGCGCCTGCACAGGGGGCACGAGTGCCGTACTGATGAAAAAAAGACACGCAGCGATCATCAAGCACCGAAGAACACGCGTTCCCCGATGAAGGATCGTTACGGACGATAAACCTTTCCCAAGCATGAAAGAAAAGTTTTTTACTAGTAACGGGTCCTGCCACGGTGATTACCCCATATGCTCGTAAGACAGGATCTTACTCCGCTCATGGGGTTCCCATCGCCGTGTCACCCGTTACCTGTAGGTGTAAGATGAAACAACGTCTGATAAATCAGACGTTGTCTATTTTAACCTGAAAACAATTTCTGAACAATAATCCGAACTTCATTTCCGTCCGCGCGACCATTGACCGCTTTCATAGCTGCACCCATCGCCTTCCCCACATCCTTTGCACCCGAGGCTTCGACCGCTTCTCGCACGATCTTTTCCAATTCCTCTTTTGGGAGAGCTGGGGGTAAATATCGGCCGATCAAATCGATTTCTTTTTGTTGGCGCTCCACCAAGTCCTGACGACCCGCATTGGTAAAATCTACCAGTGCATCTTGGTACTGCTTAATCATCGTCTTCAAAACAGCCGCGACTTCCGCATCTGAAAGTTCATGCTGCATCTCGATCTGTTTATTCTTTAGAGAGGAACGTACAAGACGTAATGTAGACAAAGTCAATTCATCCTTGGTTTTCATCGCCTCTTTGAAATCTTGATCGATACGGGCGATCACGCTCATATCCATAACGATGAAGGACAAGAATTAACGATGAGCCGGGCGCTTTTTCTGATCTTCTTTGAGCTGGCCCGTCTTTGCAAGATATTCGTAGTGCGCCCGCATCTCTTCACGACGTAAAGCACTATTTCGACGCTTATTCCGATTCTGTGCGCCGCTATGAAAGCGACGCTTACGCATCTCTTGGTTCTTCCCGCTCACTTGAAAGCGACGTTGAAAACGGCGCAATAAAGCGTCGAAAGTTTCTCCTTTTTTTCGTTTCGCTTCTACCATGAGTAACACCAACCCTTTCTAGATAAAATTCATCTTAACTAGGACAAACCGTCCTATGCACGATGTGGGCCAAGCTTATAGCAAAAAACTCCACCCGTCAACCCCGCTTCGATAGGTCTCCAACCTCCTCATCAGTTAAGAGGAGGTGACCCGAGGTACTGCGGGGACGGAAGCGATACAAGAGGATCAGAACAAGATAAAATTCTAGACAAAAACGGCTTTTTCGGCTAGCTTAAAGCATGCCGCGGTGGTCGCGGATTGACGCCCCTTTCACCCACACCAGGAGGTGATTCGTGTTCATGACAGGCCCCACTCTATACAGAGCCGTGGAGATCACTGGAGGAATTCTTCTCATCCCCTTCGCCCTCTTCATCACCATCGAATTCTTCATCCTGGCAACAAAGGCCTTGAATTACTTCGCCAAGCGACGCGATTTCTACCGATGGTCCAAGACGTTCAAGGTGCCATCACTACCGGGACTGAATTGGTTCCAATGGGTCGTAGGATTCTTTACGATCCAGCTCGTTCCTATCGCATTGATGCTTACCGTCTCCTCACCAACCCCGCTCCATTCCTGCATCTTCGCGGCTACCATCCTGGTTTTCTTCATCAGAGAGAGCACTCACTTCCTTTGTCGCAGAAACGGTGAAACCTGGTGGCGCGTCATCCTTCGAAGGGACCACTCTATCAAGGTCACAGAAGAGACAGGAATGTGGTGCTGGGATCCCTACAACCTGGTGCGCATCACACACCGATGCCAAAGCGAGCTAGCGATCCTTCCAGATTGTGTCTGTGGCGCTGGTGCTTATGGTCCTTGCCAGGCGCATGATCCCTCATACGGTAAGCCTGTGCATGTACCGTTCTATGCCACATTTGCTGAAGAGAGGCCTTCACCGGAAGCGGTATGCGCCTACCTCCGCTGTTACGGCCAACTCACTCCCGACAGGACACGCAAAGAAGCCGAGGCAATCATGGCAGCAAATACCCCTACCGCGATGGTCGAAGGGTACCGTAATTCTGCGGCGCCGCTCGTCACGTTCACTCTCGGCAAACCGACCCCTGTGAATAAGTAATCACTGTTCTCCCCCGCCAAAACATTAAACTTCAAAGCCGCGCCTAGATCACCTAATCAAAGCGCGGCTTTTGTTTCCACCCAATCTTATTATGCTCCAATTTTCCTTTTGATCTCATTCACCACCTTCTTGGCATCCACAATTTCCTGTGTTCCAGAATCCATGTCACGGATCACAGCCGTACCATCGAGCACTTCTTTTTGACCGATGATGACTGCCCATTTTGCTCCGCGCTTATTCGCCACTTCCATCTGAGCCTTGATCGAGGCCTTGGCTAAAGCTTCGCCAACTTGGATACCCGCATGGCGGAATTCTTCAAATAATGCCAGCGCTTTCTTGCGGCCCATATCACCGAGCTGCGCCAAGAACACATCCACTGGTTTAACCTCTACCGACATTTGAGGATTCTTTTCTTTCAAACGAGACGCAATACGATCAAGACCAAGTCCAAATCCCGCTGCTGGCGTTGGACGACCACCTAACAGTTCAACTAATCCATCATAGCGACCACCACCACCCAAAGCGGATTGCGCCAACTCTTGGTCATCACTCGCGGCGTAAAGTTCGAAGACTGTTTTGGTGTAGTAATCGAGTCCACGTACCAAATAAGGATCTAATTGATAAGTCACGCCAACTTCATCGAGATATTCCAAGACACGCATAAAGTGCGCCTTGGATTCTTCATCCAACCAATCCACCATCTGAGGCGCTTCTGCCTTAAGCTCTTGCATGACAGGATCTTTCGAATCCAATAAACGCAAAGGATTTTTCAACAAACGTTTTTTATCTTCTTCAGACAAACGGTTACGCTTGGTGCGAAAATACGATGTCAACGCATTTTTATAATTCGCGCGTGATTCCGGAGTGCCGAGCGAATTGATACGTACGGCCGCATCAATCCCTAACTCTTTCACAAAATTCCAGGCCATCACAATCAACTGCGCATCAACAATCGCATCTGCCTCGCCTAAGCACTCGCAACCAAATTGATAGAACTGGCGAAAACGTCCAGCTTGAGGACGATCATGGCGAAACAAAGGACCCATCACCCATAATTTTACAGGTTGCGGAAGGTTCAACATCCCATGTTGGACATAGGAACGAACAATGCCGGCCGTGAACTCTGGCCGCAAGGAAAGGTGTTCGCCTGTCGGCGTATCCCAACTGTATAATTCTTTTTCCACGATATCCGTTGTCTTACCCACGCCACGAACAAACAACGGAGTCTCTTCAACAACGGGTGTTTCAATATATTCGTATCCGTAGGCAGAGGCAATTGTTTCAGCTTCAACAGCCATTCTTTTCCAGTAAGGATAATCGGCCGGAAGCAAATCACGCATGCCGCGAACTAGCTGAATCGGTTGCATTCCTTTTTTTGGCGGAGGTGCGACGGACTGCGCTTGAGGTTCTGCCGGTTTGGCTGGAGCCACCGGTTTCTTAGGTTCGGTTTTCTTGAACATAAAACTTTAAAGAATTACAGAGAATAGGATGGTGTCGTAAAGTGTTTCCACCTGTCAATAGGATACCCCCGTACCCAGACGCGTCCGATGATAGCCTCTCGCTTGATCGGCCCAAAGTATCGCGAATCCATACTCGCCGCACGGTTATCTCCTAGCACAAAGTATTCGTCAGCTTTCAATGTGATCGTCTCTGTCGTTGCGGTTTGATCCTGGTCTAGATAGATCTTCTCATCCAAGACCTGACCATTCGGATGGGCTTGGTTGTAGATCTTCACCTTTCCACTGGCAATCTCCACGGTTTCACCTGGTAATCCGATGACGCGTTTAATAAAATATTGTTTAGGATCGCGTGGGTAACGAAAAACGATAATATCTCCGCGCTGCGGCGGATGGAACCGGTAAGAAATCTCATCGATCAGGAGATATTCGTGGTCGTAAAAATTCGGCTCCATGGATGCTCCTTTGACATAAAAAGGTTGAACCAGGAAATATCTAATCGGAATGATAATAGCGAGAGAAATCGCGAGCACCTCGATCAGCTCAACGAGAAATCCAACGGAACGATTTTGTTGATCGCCCTCTTTACGGCGGCGGAAAAAAGAAGCAGTCATGGTTTGGATACTATAGCGTTGAACACGCCTCGTGTCGAGCCTCCTTTCGATCTTTCTGCCACTCTCGGACGATCTGTTCTGCCATAGACTCGTCTTTAACCCAATGGATACGAGGATCCCGTTTGAACCAGGTCATC
The DNA here is from genome assembly GCA_964413385.1 of uncultured Gammaproteobacteria bacterium. Lineage (GTDB taxonomy): Bacteria > Patescibacteriota > Patescibacteriia > 2-12-FULL-60-25 > 2-12-FULL-60-25 > VGLT01. The sequence goes on from CAYPSC010000001.1 coordinate 18,667, forward strand.
TGCCGTTTGGCGTATTGATGCGTAGCATGCTTAGCACGCTTCACCGCCTCTTCCCAGGAACATTCACCGCGAACAAAGGAGGCGATATCTCGATAACCGATAGAAGTCATCACCGGAGCCTCGATGGATACCCCCTGGTCTAGAAGACGCCGAACCTCATCTTCCCATCCGTCTTTTATCATCACACCGATCGCCGCATCGATCCTCGCGTCTAGTTCGGTGCGTGTTCGAGCGATCCCGATCAGTAACGGATCCACAACAGGCGTGGCGCGGACCTGCAATTGTGAAAACGGTTTCCCGCTAAAAGTCACGACTTCGAGCGCTCGGAGCACACGCCGCGGATTTTTAAGATCCACGGTTTTCGTTGCTTCCGGATCCAGTCGCGCAAGCATTTCCACTAATTCTGAAAGCGATTTAGCTCCCATTGCCTCTCGGAATGAAAGTTGAGGTGGAATAGGAGGAATCTTGTAGTTATCGACCAATGTTTGGATGTAAAGGCCCGTACCACCCACCACAATCGGGAGATGATCGCGAGCGTAAATTTCACGAATTGTTTTTAATGCTTTCTTACGCCATTCTACGACAGTCACGCTTTTGTTCGGCGGAACATCATCCATTAAATAATGAGGCACGTCCTGGACTATGTACACGCGATGACCATACCAACGTTCTTTCTTCCCTGGGGGTTTGCCCGTACCAATATTCGCTTCACGATACGCCTGGCGCGCGTCCGCGTTAATGATCTCCCCATTGAATTTTTTGGCTAGCGCAATACCGAGCACCGTCTTGCCCGAAGATGTTGGACCGACGACAAATATCACGCCAGGTAATGTCTGCCTCATAATTCTCCTTCGAGGAGCCATGTCTTTGCCTTCTTAATTCGTATTTTTTTTATCTTGCCAATGAGCGATGGATCAGTAGATGGCGCGCGCGTCCATTTAAATTCGCTGGAATTTCCGCTCGCATATCCGTGCTCAACCCGGTCGATCAAAACGGATACCGTTTGATCCACGAATGTCTGATTTTTCTGCAACGCAACCTCTTCCATTAATGTCTGCAACTCGTCCCAGCGCCGTCGCTTCTCCTCTTTGTTCACATCGTCTTGAAACAGCTTGGTGGCAAGCGTTCCAGAACGCGGGGAATATTGCGCATTATAGGAAATATCGAATTCCACTTCGCGATAAAGCGATAACGTTTCTTGGAATTGTTCCGGCGTTTCTCCCGAAAAACCCACGATGATATCCGTGCCCAAGGCGATCCCTTGCCGTGCTGTTTTAATTTTTTTAATGGTATCTAAATATTGTCCACGTGTATATTTCCGATTCATGCGACGTAAGACTTCTGTACTTCCTGATTGGACGGGCAAATGCAAATAGTTAACCTGTTTGGGAAGGCTCAACGCCTCGATCACCTCATCTGTCATGGATAATGGATGGGCAGCCGTCCAGTGATAACGAACTAAACCATCGAGTTGGTTCAGCTCCCAAAGAAGCGCAGCAAAATGATCTTTAAATGGATTGCTTAAAGAAAAATGCTCCGGATCAACGGCACGAAACGAATTCACAGTCTGGCCCAAGAGAGTGATTTCGATCACGCCGCGCGCAATCAACTCACGACATTCGTGCAAGATATCTTTGACCGGACGGTTTCGTTCAAGCCCACGCGCATATGGAACAACACAATAGGCACAGAATTTATTACAACCAGTCTGGATCGTGACGTACGCCTGCGCTGATGGTACGCGTACCGGATGAATCTTGAGATAATCTTCGCTGATCGATTCTGAATTCACAAGATCTGGACGCAGTTCTGCGATCCACTTGGGCAAATGCACCATGTCCGGTGTGGGGAAATAAAGATCTGTTCCCGGCAACTGCTTTTGAAAGACTTTGGTTTTATCACGGCCCGCCATACACCCGGTAACAGCCACGATCATGTCTGGTTTTGCTTTTTTGTATTCCAAATATTTCTCTTGCGAACCAAACACACGATCTTCTGCGGATTGGCGCACACTACAGGTATTTACGATAATCAGATCAGCCGTGGATTCGTTCTCCGTTGGTTGAAAGCCAAGCGATGACAATAAACCAGCGATACGCTCGCTGTCATTTTTATTCATCTGACAACCGTACGTAGTGATGAAGAAGGTGGGCGCTGCCATGTCGCAAAAACCTAGCACACCATTCCTTCCCTCACAAGCCCCGGATCACCGATCATTCCCTCCACCTTCTTCACTTTACCAATTCTGTAACCTTTTGATTCACAAATACAACTAGATCGCCTCTCAGATACGCCAATTTGTCGTCAAGATATTCTTTAGTAACCATCGTCGCGTGTATTTTTTGTTCTCTCCTCGCCATCGGTGTCGCCCTTCCCTCACATTTTTCTAATAGTTAATATATCATATCCAAACAGCCAAC
>CAYPSC010000002.1:0-19623 GCA_964413385.1 uncultured Gammaproteobacteria bacterium
CAGGCCGAGCTCGACATAGAGCTGCGCGCCCTTCTTGATGCGTTCGCGCTCTTCTGGGCTCAGATGCATGAGTTTACGGATGCAATCGGCAAGCGCTTCGCGATCGCCTGTTGGTGCCAGATATCCGTTCACCCCTTCTTGAATAGCTTCTTTGATCCCACCAGAGTTGTATGCGGCAATCGGTAAGCCGACGGACATCGCTTCTTTCATGGCCATGCCCATGCATTCGCGTGGCGTAATCGATGGAAAGCAGAAACCATCCATCGAGGCGTAGAGCAAAGCAAGATCTTCTTCGGTTAATCCTTGGAACAGAAAGAGAGATTCGGATGGAAAGCCGAGTTCTTGTGCCGTACGGCGCATTTCGTCCAGATCACCCATGCCGCACAGTGCAACGCAGGTGCTCTTTAATTCCTCTGGGCTCAGTCTCAATACAGATTCAAACAACTGGTCATGGCCTTTGCGCATGCGCATGGCACCAACGGCGAGGATAATAAATTTGTCTTGCGGTAATTTAAATTTCTCACGTAGCATGCGCTTGTTGGTTCCGATTTTCCCGTTAAAGATATCGAAGTTGATGCCACTGTAGACGATTTCCATTTTCGATAGATCTTGGAGATATTTTTTTGGTCCGAGCGCACAGTGCTCGCTTGCTGGGATCACCTTATTGACGCCGTTCACCAGGCTTGTCCACATTTTATGGAACTGTTCAGCAACATTATGATCGTCTTTCCCGCGCGCGATGTATTGGATTTCAGCGTAGTTTTCCAGAACGATGGGTACGTGGTTACGTTTGGCGATTTCCATCGCGGTAAAACTTTGGGCCGCCCCAACTTCTGTCACGATGATGTCTGGTTTAATTTCTTTGATTTTTTTATCGAGCACCATGGCGCGTGCGGCGGCAAAGGGACTCAAAGTTGTCCATTCGCCGCTTAAGTTCAAGCTTTGAAGTGTCAAACGCGTAAATAAAATAGGATGATTGATAAACGCGCGCAACGTAAAAAATAATTTGTCCTTGAATGTTGGTTTGGAAGGGAAGTCGTAGAACATGTGAGCGCCCGATTCCAAATCTTTTTCGTTGTTGTGCTTGTGATGAACGTGAATCCAGACTTCTGCACCTTCAAGTTCACGCCACATTTTGGCGTGTAAAAGACAGCGCTTGATAATGCCGCCAAACGGAGGAGGAAGACATTCCCCGTTTGCTCCTGTAATGATAATTTTCAGGCCTTTTTTATCCATAGATATCTTGGAATAAAGACGTATTTTAGGTTGAGGGGAGGATAGCATGCGTATAGGAAATGGCAATAAATTGGGGAAGGGAGACGGATTTGCTCAATAGAGCAGTTTCTTATACACTTCGGCCATCATTATGAAACGCGCCTTAATCACGGGAATCACTGGACAGGATGGTCCATACTTAGCCAAATTTTTGGTTGAAAAAGGATACAAAGTTCACGGCACGTATCGTCGATCATCCACGCGAAACTTTTGGCGTCTTCATTACCTCGATGTCAAAAAAGACATTGAACTTTTGCCATTGGACCTTTTGGATCAGACATCGATCATGAACGCGATTAGAAAAACGGATCCGCATGAAATTTACAATTTGGCATCGCAGAGTTTTGTGGGCGATTCCTTTGATGAACCGATCGCCACGGCAGAAATCACGGGCGTGAGCGTGGAACGTATGTTGGATTCGATTCGTTTCCTCAATCCAAACATCCGTTTTTATCAAGCATCGACCAGTGAAATGTTTGGTAACTCGAGTTCGACGGGTCAGGATGAGAACACGCCATTCCATCCAGCAAGTCCGTATGCGAACGCAAAAGTGTTTGCGCACTGGGCCACGCGGAACCATCGTGTAGCCCACGGGATGTTCGCGTGTTGCGGTATTTTGTTTAATCACGAGTCACCAATTCGTGGAATTGAATTCGTGACGAAAAAAATTACAGACACGGTTGCGCGCATCAAACTTGGGTTAAGCGATTCCCTGGCGCTTGGCAATTTGGAAGCGAAACGTGATTGGGGATTTGCGGGTGATTACGTCAAGGCCATGTGGCTCATGCTACAACAGGATAAACCAGATGATTACGTGGTGGCGACGGGCGAAAGTCACACGGTGCGTGAATTTTGTGAGCTCGCTTTTAGCGAAGTGGGATTGGATTATCGAAAATACGTCAAGAGTGATCAGAAGTTTTTTCGGCCGCATGATGTAAATTTTTTGAAAGGTGATCCGACCAAGGCGAAAACGGTGCTGGGATGGAAACCAGAGATGTCTTTCCAGGAATTGGTGAAGATGATGGTACGCGCGGATTTGGAGAAGTATCAAAATCCGGATCGGTTTATGCGTCACTTTTTGAAACACATCTGAAGAGCTTGTCGCTGATAGCTGTTAGCTTGTAGACCTTCTCTCGCTAAAAGCTAAAAGCTAAAAGCTAAAAGCTATGCGAGTGGTGTATATCCAAAATGCGAACTTGCCTACTGAATGGGCGCATGGATATCAGATCGTGAAAACATGCGATGCACTGGCTCAAGCGGGTGTTACAGTACAGCTTGTTATCCCAAAACGAAAAAATCCAAATAAAAATCGAGATTTATTTGCGTACTACAAAATGGAGCCGACGTTTGCTGTTCGTTGGATATCGGTGATTGATTTGGTGCCTTACGTGCCGTTCGCGTTAGAGAAAATGCCTTACGTTTTTGAGCGCTGGTTATTTTTACGTGGTTTGCGAAACCTTCCTGGATTAGGGGAGGCAGACGTATGGTTTACGCGAGATCCTCGCATTGCACAGGAACTCCTTTCTTTTCCGAATGCAAAACCGATTGTTCTCGAATTGCATGACGATCCGAGGACGTCGATGAAACGTTGGGAGTCAATCAAGGGGAAGATTGCGGCTTACGTTGTCATCAGTCAAGGATTGAAGATGCTCTTGCAGTCAGAAGGTATTCCGGCCGAGAAAATATTAGTTGCACCAGATGGATTTGATGCGCGCGAATTTTCTCAGCTCATGCCTAAAAAAGAAGCGCGTGAACGACTGAATATCGAACCATCGACTCAGTTGATGATCTACGTGGGTCAATTGTTTCCCTGGAAGGGGATGGATGAATTAGCGCCGGTCTTTGATCGGATTCCAGAAGGTATGACCTTGGTCATTGTTGGCGGTCAAAAAGAAGATATTGAGCGCTTAAAAAAACTTGCTCCTGGGAACGCGACACGAGTCAAGTTTATTGGTCAGGTGCCGCATGCGGATACCTTAACGTGGTTTGCTGCGGCTGATGCGGGTGTATTGCCTACTTCTGCCAAGTATACGATCGGTAAACTTTTTACATCGCCTTTGAAGCTATTCGAATATCTAGCAGCTGGATTACCCGTCATCGCGAGCGATGTTCCATCTTCCCACGAGGTGTTAGATGAAACATGTGGCTTCTTTTTTCTTCCAGATTCTGGAACAGATTTTGTGAGAGCCTCGCACTGTTTTGCGAAGATGACACAGGCGGATCGTCAGAGGATGATGATGGTGGCGAGAAAACGTGCGCAGGGATTTTCTTGGGAAGAGCGTGGTCAGGCGATTGCGACGTTTCTTCAAACCGTTTCTTCTTTTGCACGAGCAAACATGCCGTAGGCAAGGGTAAACATGCAGGCGCGCGCGATCACTCGTGACCAGATGGCGCCCCATAAACCATATTTCCAGGTCAGGACAAAAACGAGCGCAATTTGAATGGTGTAGCTGATAGTGCTAAAGAGCGCCGTTTCTTTTTTGAGAGTTTTTGCTTGGAAGAGGCTTATGAGGAGGGTGGATGGAACGACAAAGACGAGTGAAAGGGCAGCGATTTGTGTATAGGGGATGGAGGCGGCGTACCGTGGAAAGAAGAGGTGGAAGAAGGGTCCGATGAGGAGAATATAGGCGGCGGTCATGGCCAAGAGAAAACCAATAAAGAGAAGAATGATCCGATTCAGACGTTGTTTAATTTCTTTTAGCGTGCGGATAGCGAATTTAGGGAAAGCGATAGATTGAAATGCTTTCAGAAATCCCTTTAGTTGTTCGACGGGAATGATGGCGAGCGAGTAGACGGCGAGGTTTGTCGCTCCTAAAAAATGAAAGACAATAACGCTATCGATGTTGGTCGCGACAATGCCGAAGATATCGAGGAGAGAGAGGTAACGACTGTAGGAAGGGAGTGTAGAGTCGGCTTCTTGATTTTGCACGCGGCGTTGACTGAGGATGTATAAGAGAACGGATGGGAGGCTGGTGAGAAGGAAGAGGGCGAAGAGAGTGACGGGATTGCGAACAAAGATAAAAGAGACTGCCATTCCCACAAAAGAAATCAGCGTGGAGAGGATCGTGTATTGCGTGTAGCGATCAAATGCTTTTCTTCCGCTTAAAAAAGCCGCGTAGACATTGGATGCGTAAATGAGAGGGGAGAAAATGGCAAGAAGAATGAGTGCGATGGCTAAATCATGACGCTGCTGGAAAAGATAGTATCCTGCGCCGATAAGGCTGATCGCTGATCCGATGAGGCTCCAATTAAACTTGAGACGAAATGCGGTGCGGAGAGATCCTTCTTTTCCCTGCGCGACGGAACGAATAAGAGCGGTTTCCGTGCCAGTCAATCCTGCAATAGCAAATAAGCTAAATAAGGAAAGAAAGTATTTGTATTGTCCATAGATATCCTGCGGAAGAAAACGAGCGATCAAGATATATAACACAAACCCATTCAAAACGCTGATGGCTTGATTCAGGATGAGGTAGGTGGTATTTTTCGCCACGTACACGTTGTCTGTTCCGGTCATGCGCTCGGTGCGACGTAAGAGCGAGATGATCCATTGTTTGAGACGGGACAGCGATGACATGATGTGGGGAGGATAGCTTTTTTCTGGGTTTTTTTCAATGATCTACCGTATGCCTGCGTGGGTCCTGCCATCAGATTCACCCCGCGTGCTCGTCGCTGCGCGCGTGAGGACTCCGTCTTCGCACCACCCCTCAGAGAATGTTTAATCGTTGATTATGATCACAGATCTTAGAAATCCAGAAGCTTTTGCGGCCATGGAGCGCTTGGTCGATCGATACTGTATGTTGCAGGCACACCGCCCAGGCTATGCATCTTGGCGAAACATTCGGATTCACCAAGAGAATCATCAATCGGGTGCACTTAAGACGCTGCAAACTTTGTTTGGAGATCGACTTTCGTCTTTAAAGATTTTGGATATCGGTTCCGGAATGGGTGGATATCCGGTCGCGCTACGCTTAAATAGCATTGCTTGTGATGGCATAGAATTCAACCCCGATTACGTAGAGATTTCGCGTTTGCGGGCAGAAGCTTATGGACTGATGCCGATGGTTAAACAAGGCGCCATTGAGTCGCTCCCTGTTGCTCATGAAAGTTACGACGTCATTCATTGTCATGATGTGCTGGAGCATGTTCAGGATCCATTCAAAGGGTTGCAAGAGATGTATCGGGTATTGAAACCGGGAGGGACTGCGCTCGTGACGTTTATTAATCGTTGGGCGTTGAAAGATCCGCATTATCACCAATGGTTCGTAAACTGGATGCCGCGAAAATGGGGCGCAGCTCTTGCGCATCGTGTTTTTAGAAAAGATCATTCGTTGTACCATGATCGCCAACGGCTGGACGAAATGCATTATTTTTCCGTCTGGCGAGCACGGCAGGCGGTCCAAGCGGCGGGATTCACTCAGATAAAAAATGTCCGACGCATCAAAATTCAAGCTGCCCTAGAAAAGCGTTTTTCGTTTTTGGCGAAATCACCTTTCACGTGGTTGATACAAGGAGCGACGGCATTATTTGCGTTACGTGAATATATGAGCGGTCAGAACTACTATTGGATGCTGGTGAGACGTTAACGGTCTTTCATGAGTCCGTATAAATGCGGCGTGCCGTAGATGATGCCGTTTGTTTGATAGGCTAAAAGTGCTTTGATCCATAAGCAGACAAATTTTACTTTGAATCCACGCTCACGTTTTTCTCCAGTGACTACGTCCACTCCGTGGGCATACCCGTTTAATTCTGGATCGCGATGAAATTGATAAACGCCTTCGATGATTCGACGTGCGGCTTCATGATAGCGCGTCTCTCTTGTCACCTCGGCTAATTTGTAGAGCGCGATCGACATGTCGGTCAGATTATCGTGATCGGTTATTGTTCTATTAGCTTCTTTTGGCATGAGGCCGGTGATTGGATGTTGTTGTGTGAGCCAGAAATCGGCTATACGCTTGGCGAGAGTCAGATATTGATTATCGTGAAGGAAGTAAGCGCCATCGACTGCCCAGTCGAGAATGGGGAAGCTGTGAACGAGTAAAATTTTTTCATGAGCGACGGCATTGCCTTTTCTGGCGACGGCGGTGATGGCGCCTTGCTCGTTCAAAAGATCGCGTTCGATGGTTTTGCGGGCGAGGTCAAGATAGTCTTTCCAGCGTTGTTCTGGCCAGGTTCTCTGCAACTCGAGCATGCCAAATAACGTGTTGGCAATATACTTGACTGGGGTGTAGTGATATTGTGCCCTGGCAAAACGACACTTTACGATCTGTCGACCTAACCATCCGTCACCTTGAACGTCTGGAGGAAGCGGATAGTCTTGCGATTGTTTGACGATGGTCTCTGCTAATTGAATAGCCCATTGTTTGAATCTTTCTTCGTGAAAGGTGGTCGCGAGTAAAGTGAACAATTCGATGAACATACCATCTTTCCAGTCGGTCATTGGAAATGACCAGTGCAGTTTTGGAAAATACCATGAATGTGGCTGGCGTGATCGAAAAAATGTTTGATGCACGCGTTCGGCGGTAGTGAGGAGATCGTGTTTTACGCCATCTGAAAGGAGATGCTCGTAAACATCAAGGAGCCCCAAGAGGTAGTCGCTGTGTTCGTAGGAGCGGATGCATTCAAATCCCGCGTAACGGAATTCGCCTGGGAGCAGTCCATCCGGTCGGCGAAAGCGGCGCGCATCAGCTAACTGTTCTCGACAAAAATCTGCTTGACCTAGAAAGGCAAAGAAGGGGAGATAATCACCGAGATCATTAAATAATCTTTCACGACTTTTGTTCCCGTGTTCATCGATGCCGCGCGGCACGCCGCCGTGTCCATCTAGATAGGTTTGTGTGACCCAAGAAACGATTTCTTGGATGGCTGTTTTTGGGGAAAACATGGGAGGAACGTAGTCGCGTGACTCTCGCTTGTCAAATGGAGAAGGCGTTGATAGATTTCGGGTATCCATGGATGTTTTTCAAGCCATCTCCGCACGCCAGAGTCACCGGGATTATACCTCAGATCTGGTGCCGCGTGATATCGTTAAACAATTGATTGAATGCGCGCGTTGGGCACCGTCATCGTGCAATTTGCAGTTAACAGAGTATATCGTGATTGATGATCCTGCGTTGCTCGTGCGGTTGGCAAAAGAAGCTTCGCATAAATTTTCTTGGGGATCTACTTTTATTTTGTTTTTGTACGATCCGCGTTTTTCTGTGAAACGATCAGCGCATCTGGTGAGCCTGGGTGGAGCGATGGAGAATATTCTATTAGTAGCGACAGAACTTGGATTATCTGCGTGTCCAATGGCGGGTTTTAAAAATGACGAAACGATCAAACGGATTTTGCATATCCCCGCGTTTTACGAATTGGGGTTGCTTATGTCTATTGGCTATCCAAAGCATCCATCCGTGAAAAAAGATCGGCTGCGTCTGCCGCTGGAACGGATGATGCACTGGAATGGGTTTGAGCGGTCTGGGGCGATCGCTCAGACATCGTTAGATCCGGATGATTGGTCGATGCCAGATTTAATGAATTATCGTGAGCGATTGGCGCCTGTGTATCTCTATAATGATCACTTTCGTCTCCATAGTTATGCTGATGCTGTCTACCAGAATATTGCGAAGAAGTTTGTCGTGCGTTTTTCTTCAGCAAATACGTGGATAGACCTGGCTACGTATGACGGACTCTTTTTTTCACAGGCCTATGGGCATCTGCCGAAAGTTCGCGTGACGATCGCTGATCATGTGTCTTATGTCCTTGAGGTGATTGCAAAACGTTTTCCAGTTCAGGCGCAAACGATGGATCACTGTCATCGGACGGTGTCGTCTGATGGATCGTATAATGTGGCCAGTTGCGTCCACAAGCTCGAATTCAACCCGGATCCAAGTGGCTTGCTACAAGAAGCCGGGCGTTTGCTCCATTCTGGCGGAGCATTGTTCGTCACGACCTCTCAGGAAAGATGGATTAAGCGTTACGCTAAACGCATGCAACGATGGAAACGGCAGTGGGTGAATCATGAGATTGTCAATGTGTATGAGAATAATCCTTTTTATAAAATCGGACCGATGAAACAACGAACACCGGCACAAATCAAAACATGGGCAGAAGCGGCCAGCTTAAGCTTAGAATCGTCTGGTTATGAAACTGTTCTAGGCTCCGGGACGGTTCCACATACCTATTATTGGGCTATCTATAAAAAAAATTAAATTATGTCTCTCTATCTTGTTACCGGCGGCGCCGGGTTCATTGGTTCTAATTTAGTCGAAGCTTTATTGAAGGACGGTCATCGCGTTCGTGTGATCGATAACTTCTCGACAGGTAAGCGCGAGCGCGTCCCATCGAACGTCGAGTTATTTGAGAAAGATTTCACTCGGTTAGATGAGATTCGTCCGGCGTTTGAAGGCGTGGATGGCGTCTTTCATGTCGGTGCCTTGCCGCGTATTCCATTTTCGATTGAGCATCCGATCGAATCGGCTCAGGCAAACATTTTTGGAACTTTGAATGTGCTCGTGGCAGCGCGTGATGCTAAAGTAAAACGTCTGGTCTACAGCGCTTCATCCTCAGCTTACGGATCGCAACCTGTCATGCCACTCCGGCCAGATATGCCGGCAAACCCACTGAATCCATACGCGCTTCAAAAGTTTGTGGGGGAGAAGCTCGCAGAAGAATTTTATCGTTTCTATGGGATGGAGACCGTGTCTTTGCGCTATTTTAATGTGTATGGTCCGCGCATGGCGGATGAAGGGGCGTATGTCACAGTGATTTCTATTTTTAAACGTCAGCGCAAAGCGGGCGAACCGCTCACGATCCATGGTGATGGAAATCAGACACGTGATTTTACCCACGTTTCAGATATTATCCGGGCGAATATGCTTGCGATGACTTCTGATAAGGTTGGGCATGGGGAAGTGTTGAATGCCGGCGCAGGGGAAAACCATTCAGTGCAAGAAATTGCGGATATGATTGGCGGACCTGTCACGTACGTTGAAGGGCGTAAAGGAGAGGCGCGCGATACTCTTGCAGATATCTCGCTGACCAAAGAGTTGCTTGGATGGGAACCGAAAGTCAAATTTAGGGATGGACTGAGGGAGCTGTTGAAGGTGGAAGGGATTTTGGTTTAGCTTTAGCTAAAAATTAACTTCAAAACCTTGACAAAGGCTATTCTTGTGCTATTTTATTTTATTCAGTATCCGGCTTAGGACTTCGAAATTCCAACTGTCATCTATTCAACGGTGAGCTCTATGGGTCCTGACGCAGTGTCGGGATCAAGGACAAATCAAAGAGTGCGAGGTGTAACATGGCTGGGAAGGATGCTCAGGTTTTCTTTGCTCCGGTCGTCTACGTCCAGCCCGAGTTCAATGAGTTGTGGCGCCGGTTCCCGGGCTGCCTCAACCCTACCTATGAGCGCGCGCGGTTCTATCCGATCGAGCGTTGCAAGGACGTGTCCACAGAGAGCCGCGAGGTCACGTTCGTGTATGTCTACATGGATCGTGGCCGTCATACCTCGACGAACGAGGTGCTCGCTGAGATGGACAGCCGTGATCTCCGGCCGGCTCTCTACGAGGAGCTCCTCGGCTTCGCCGATAAGTATCCCGACGAGCAGCAAAAGTACCCGATCGTCGCTCTCGGCTCCGTAGCATATTCGGGCAGCTACTACTGCGCCGCATGTCTGTGGCATAATAGTGGCAGTCGGTTCCTTTATCTGTATACGATCTACGACGACTGGAACCCTCACAATCGGTTCCTCGCTGTTCCCAAGCGGTAGTCCTAGACTCCGGGCCTTCACTCTTAAGCACAATCCTCGGACCTTGACCTCTTCATGATACAGACCCTGTTCGGTGCGCAGAATTTGCAGTTTAGATTCTTGTGCGTCGGGCGGGGTCGGTTGTTTTTATGTCCCTTGTCTTCGCAACACGATGCCGATAGTTTTTAATAAAATGGCCAAATCCATCACGAGCGAGCGATGTTTGACATAAAACAAATCGTATTGCAGTTTTTTTAAGTTATCTTCTAGACTTGCGGTTGGTGTTAAAAATTTTACTTGTGCCCAGCCAGTCAATCCCGGGCGAATCAAGTGTCGCAAGGCGTAGTGCGGCATGCGCTCGATGAGCGGCGCGACGAATTCTGGGCGCTCAGGACGCGGGCCAATCAAAGACAGATCACCTTTGAGAACATTCCAAATTTGCGGTAGTTCATCAATGCGTAAACGGCGCATCCAACGACCAATGGCGAACAAACGCGGATCTGTCTTGGCATCAGCGGTAAATTGAGGTCCGGTGCTTTCGGCATCCATCTTCATGCTGCGAAATTTTATGATGTTGAAGGATTTACCGTTTTTGCCAACGCGCGTTTGTGTATAAAACACCGGTCCTGGTGCTGAGAGCTTGATGGCAAGCGCAACAAATGGATAAAGCACGAGTGTGAGGATGCCGAACGGAATAGCGAGGACCACATCTGTAACGCGTTTAACCGCTTCATACCATGTTTTTTGTGAACCGCGTAGGTGGTCGAGAAACCAGGTCTCACTTACATAGGAGAGGGGAATGCGGCCCGTAGTTGCCTCCTCAATCTCGGCGCGATCGAGTAGAGTGACGGAAGTAAATAGCGCTTCGTATAAAGCCTTTTTGATTTCTGGGAATTGGTCGGGTTTGATGCCGAGGACGATGGTGGAGATTTTTTCTTCTTCAATCAGGCGTAAAAAATGAGTCGTGTCGGGTACCCAACGTATAGATACAGTTGGATCGGAGATACCCTCTGTTGAGATAGCGGCCGTGAGCGTTAGCCCAAGAGAACTTTTTTTAAAGAGTTCTTGGAGTTGAGCAAGTTCCTTTGATGGACCAATATAAAGAACATTGCCACGCGAGAAGCATTCAGAGAGAAAACGGTTAAAGAGGATGCGCCAGAAGTAACCGATTAAGAGTGAGAGGACGAAATCAAGGAATAGATTGGTGCGTGGAGCGATGGTGAAAAAAGGAATGAGATAAAAAAAGGCGACGGCAGCAGCTAGGTTGGCGATCATGCCTTCTACATAGGTTCGAAAAAATTTCAGAGGATTGCGTACCAATGTCAAATCATAGAGACCGGCGATATAGAAACCAACGATCCAGACAAGAGAGATGATGGCAAATGGCCAGCGGTGCTGTTGCCAGGCTATTTCTGTTATGCGGCCATAGCGGATAAGAAGTGTTAACAAAAGTGACCCTTGGAAGACAACAAGGTCGCCGATGATCAATAAAAAGCGTTTGATGTTTTGGCCACGATTCACCATAGGCGTGTGACAATGGATTGCGGACAATGTACTATTTTTTGCGGATTTGTCTAGTATTTATTTGTATAACTGGTGCTGTCATGGCGATCACCCCACGCGCTCGTTGAGTAGAGTTTTGACTCCGTTCGTTGGGGTATCGCCGTGCCATCTGTCCCTACCATGTTTAAAAAAGTTCTTTCCATTTGTCTTGCATCGTCTTTTTTGTTTACGCCGTTTTTAGCGCAAGCGTCTTTGCTAGAGGCTATCCCAAACGATCCTTATTGGAATAAACAGTGGTATCTGCGGCAGATTAATGCGCCTGCTGCATGGACGATGTCCACTGGAACGCGCGATGTCATCGTCGCTGTGATCGATGGGGGATTTGATATCCATCATCCTGATTTGAAAGATAATATTTGGACGAATGAGAAGGAGGTTGAAGATGATGACATGGATAACGATCATGATGATTTCGTGGACGATGTCCACGGATGGAACTTCGTCACCCATTCTCCAGACGTGAGCCCGGTGTATCAGGATGTGCAGTATGAGGATGTGTGGAGCCATGGAACGATGGTGGCATCACTCATTGGCGCAAAAGGGAATGATGGAATTGGAATGGCTGGCGTTGCTTGGAATGTTCGCCTTATGCCGCTTGTGGTACTGGATGCGAACGGCGAGGGGAGCGTAGAAAATCTTGTGAAGGCAATTTCGTATGCAGTAAGCCATGGGGCGAGGATTATTAATTTAAGTTTAGCGGGCTACAATTATGATCAAGATCTGGACGATGCTATCCGGGATGCTGCGAACGCCGATGTTTTGATCGTGGCGGCGACGGGGAATGATGATGAAAAAAAAGAGGGAATGAATACGGATTTAATTCCGGTGTACCCCGCGTGTTCAGATGGCACAGGAAATTTTGTCATTGGTGTCGGTGGGACGGATACGCTGGATCAAAAGGCGCCATACGCGAATTACGGAAAAAATTGTACGGATGTGTCAGCGCCAGCGCAGGAAATGTTCGCGGCACGACCTAGCTATCCGCATGGAAAACAATCTACGACATCGACCGTCCCTCATTACACTGAGAAGGTGACGGGAACGAGTCTGGCGGCGCCGCTGGTTTCCGGCGTGGCGGCTCTGCTTTTTTCTCTTCATCCCGATTGGACGGCAAAGGAGGTGCGGGATCGGATCATTTCGACGACGCATTTTATTGATAATACGGTGACGGACATGGAAAAAGGGGCGGTTGGCGGGCGTCTGGATGCGCGTTTGGCCGTTCTTGGGCCGGAAGTAGATATTCCCTTACAGAAAACAGTGAAGAAAGAGAAAGCTGCCTATCGTTTTCAACTCATGAGGGGAACGGAAAAATGGCAATGGTCTGCGCGTGGTTTGGTCGAGAAAACGGGCTGGGTAAGCGTTTCTAGTCAATCATTGCCGCTTGCCTATACGCTCTCGAAAGATAGAAGGGGTCTGTATACGGTTCAAACCTGGAATCCTGTAACAAAAGATGCTCATGTAACAACGTTGCCCGTACAAGGGCCTGGGCCATGGACCGTGCGTGTTTTGGATGCGGCAAGCGAAACGCCGTCCTTTCTTTTACTGAGTCATAAGTCTTCTTGGACAACCCTCTGGAGTTTTGAAACCAATTCAGCTACGATCCAGCCACGGTAAATTCATGTGTATTCCTTTTGTTCCGCAACGATTTCAGGCAGAAGCATGGCGAGTGATTCGTTTTTTGGTGATCGGTGGATCATCGGTTTTGCTGGCTGCGTTTCTTTACTACCTTTTGTCTCGCTGGATTTGGGTATCTGGTAACCGCACGTTTGAAAATTTTGTCTCTATTGTTATCGCTTCGATTTTCAACTTTTTGGCTCATCGTCGCTGGACGTTTGGAGTGCAAGAACGTCATATTGGCCAATGGACACGCTACATTCTCGTGGCGGTTTCAGCGCTTCTGATCCAATCCTTCTTGTTTTGGGTGGGCGAGCGCTTGCTCCATATTTATGATTTTATCGTTTTTTTTGCCGTGACAGCGCTGATCTCTTGTTACACCTATTTCATGCACAAGGTCTTTACATTTCGCGTAAAGGGTGCGCCAGCTTCAGAAGAGCCGCCGGTTGCTGTGGTATAATAGTTAAACAAAAAAATTTAAGATAGAAGATCTAAATCTTAGATCTTTCTCTTCTTTTTTGAAGTTATGCCTCAGATTGGAGAACGAAAAAATGTTTTGATTACCGGAGGTGCCGGTTTTATTGGGTCGCATTTGTGTGACGCGTTGGTAAAAACGGCGCATGTCATTTGCATGGATAATTTATCGACCGGAGCGGTCGCGAATATCGAACATCTCCTACAAAATTCCAACTTTGAATTCATCAACCATGATATTACCGAGCCGTTCCAGCTCTCGGACTTTCCTGAACTTGAGCGATTCCATATCAAGCTTCAAGGTGTACAGGAAATTTATCATTTGGCATCGCCTATCTCTAAAAAACAGTTTGAGGATTATCGGATCGCGACGGTTCTTACTAACTCCTTGGGGACTAAGCATGTGTTAGACGTTGCGGTTGCGCATCGGGCCAAAGTGTTGTACGCCTCCTCTTCTGCGTTGTATGGACCGCGACGAAAAGATCACCTGTTTGTTTCAGAGGCGGATCCGTGCGTGCTCGACCACCTTACACCAACGGGATCTTATGATGAGGGAAAACGCTTTAGCGAAGCGATTCTCTATACGTATGGTGATGTGCATAAATTAGATGTCAAAATCGCGCGTCTATTTCGTACCTATGGACCTCGGATGAAGATTTTTGATGGAAATCTGATCCCGGACATGGTCAATGCAGCCCTTGAAGACCGTGACATCGAATTGAACTGCAGCGAAGAGCAGACGTTTAGCCTGTGCTATATTTCTGACATGGTGGATGGACTCATTCGTCATATGCAATCTCCCATGGAGATTACGGTGGTGAATTTTGGATCAGATCAGGAATATCGGTACCGTGAGGTTGCAGAGATGATTGTGGCGCTCGTGGGTTCTCCTTCTCGCGTACAGTGTGAACTTAAAGACCCACTCTCAAGAGAAGCGGGTGTACCGGATATCGGTCGCGCGCGTCAGGCGTTGCATTGGCTTCCGTTGGTCCGTTTGGAAGACGGATTGAAAAAGATGATTCAAGATGCGCAATCGCGGCGTCATTTACAAAGAGCGTTCTGAAGCTATCGCTATTTTTATGCCTGAAGATAAGAAAAATATATTGGTGACGGGTGGAGCGGGATTTATTGGTTCACATCTGTGCGAGGCGCTGCTTAAGCGTGGTCGAGTGATCTGTTTAGATAATTTTGTTACGAGTAGCGAATCGAACATTGATCATCTTTTGAAGAATCCGGATTTTGAATTTATCCGCCACGATGTGAACCAGCCGATTGATTTGGATGCGTTTGCCGAACTTGCCCGCTTTAAGGTGAAGTTTCAGGGCGTACAAGAGATCTATCATCTGGCATGCCCAACGAGCCCAAAGAAATTCGAAGAATACAAAATGCAAACGTTGTTTGCGAACTCGCTTGGAATGAAAAATGTATTAGATCTTGCGGTGCGGTGGAAGGCGAGAGTGCTGCAAGCTTCCACATCCGTTGTGTATGGCTCGCGTCCGGTTGACGGACATCTTTTTCGTGAGGAAGAATTTGGTGGAAATGACGTGTTGTCGCCGCGCGCGTGCTATGACGAGGGAAAGCGTTTTGCTGAGACCTGTTGTGCGACCTACGCGCAAGCACAGGGGTTGGATGTGCGTATCGCACGCATTTTTCGTACCTATGGTCCGCGGATGCCTTTGTACGACGGCCAAATGGTTCCGGATTTCATTACTAATGCGTTGGATAACAAAGATTTGGAAATTTATGGTGACGAATCTTTCCGCACATCACTCGTGTATGTTTCAGACGTCGTTGACGGCATGATCAAGCTCATGGAATCAACAAAGAACCTTGGTCCAGTCAATTTAGGTGGAGATGTTGATGTGAAAATCACGGATGTGGCGCAGAGGATCATGGAGTTGACGGACTCATCTTCAAAGATGGTTTTTAAGCCATCGCTTGTCTTTATGTCAGAGCTTGGGTTGCCGGATCTGACGAGAGCCAAAGATGAGTTGGGGTGGCTGCCGCTGGTGACGCTAGATAATGGCTTAAAACAGACCATTGATTACACGATGGCGAATAAATCACTGTTGGGATTGAAAAGTATTAGATAATAAAAAGAGCCGGCATCTGTGAGAATGCCGACTCTGTGAGGCTTCGCTGCGGAACTCCTCCTGGGTTCCGAGATTTGATCTGTCTAGTGGTGGGGCTGCTGCAGAGATGGAACTGAGTAGCGAGGGTCGATGCAGTTGCGGGAAGCGGCGCTTACGCGTACCCGCTGAAGGTCGCGGTCGAAGACGACGCCCACGACGCGCTCCCATGGCTTACCGTTGTCGTACTTGGGAACGCTCGCCTCGTAGCCAGCAGCAAAGAAGCCCAAGATCCTGTTGTAGAAGATTGCGTCGCCAAACATCCACGCTGCGACGATGAGCTCGTCCGCGAGCGACGTCGGCCCACGCACTGCCGTGACGTTTCCGCGACGGCGATGTGTGTCGAAGTCGGCCACGATCCACTCGACACACGGTTTGTGAGTGTGGTCACCCACGAGGAGCCGCAGACGGTTTCCACCCTTGAGGTAATCCCAGCGCGAGTAGCTATGGAAGGCATGTCGGAGGCAGGTGCAGTGCGCCTCGAAGGTCCTGGCGACTCCACTACTCCCTTCGCCGAAGCGAATGCGGAGGCTACGGTAGATATGTTCGTCTTTCGGCCATGCAGGAGCGGTCTCCTGGAGGCGAGCGAAAGTCTCCTCCGGGATACGAACCCAATGGGGATTGAGCTCGCTTTCATGATCGTTCGCGCGGCGAAGCAGCTGCAGCTGCCACTCGACCGTGATTTCGCAAGGATGCTTCTTGATGACGGAGTCGTCCATTGGTGTCACCTTCCTTTCTTGTGGAGGTTCAAAGAATGTGAACTTATAGCCTTTTTCTAAGAAAAAGTCAAGGCTTTTTGGTATCAAAATGGCTAAGGTTAGCATTAATAGCCTAGATCAATGGTTGAAAACATGTCTGATTCAGGGTAAGGTTTTGCCATGAAAGTCACGGCCGTCATCCCAGCGTTTAATGAAGCCACGCGTATTGGAGCAACGATTGCTGGTGTTTTGCCTTATGTCCAGGAAGTTGTGGTGGTGGATGACGGATCAACGGATGCGACGGTAGATCGAGCGCGAGAGGCTGGGGCGTTTGCGCTCCGTCATCCTATCAATCGAGGGCAGGGGGCGGCGTTGAAAACGGGGACGATTATGGCCTTGTTGAATGGCGCCGATATCATTATTCATATTGATGCAGATGGGCAACATGACCCGGTTTCCATCCCGTCTTTGGTTGATACTATTTTGAAGAACGAAACAGACATTGTTTTTGGTTCCCGATTTTTGAGTATCGCGGCAGAGGGAATGCCGCACACGCGTCGGCTTTTGCTTGCGGGGATCAAACGTTTCAATAACTATTTGCTAGGCATCCCGTATACGGTGACAGATCCGCAAAGCGGATTACGAGCGATGTCATCCGAAGTGGCACGTCAACTGGATTTCACGCAAGATCGGATGGCACATTGTTCGGAGATTTTACGCTTGGTCACACGCTCATCTTGGCGGTGGATGGAGGTGCCAACATGCGTCCGTTATACAGCCGATTCGTTAAAGAAAGGGCAAAAGGCTATGGATGCGTTTGGAGTAGTTTGGCAATTGCTTTTAGGAACATTTAGGAAATAATTTTTTATGTTTATTCAATTGGTCATCATTCTTGTGTTGTGCGGTGCCATGTGGATGACGCGTCGGCGCATCAAGCAAAAGGCGATTCGGCCATTGGAAGGATATCTATGGTCCCTTGTTTGGGTTGTGGCAGCTGTGGTTGTGCTTCAACCGGATTTAACGGTTGGACGGTTGGCTCACGCGTTAGGTATTGGCCGTGGTGCAGACCTTGCGTTGTATGGGTCCATTATTGTTTTGCTTTTCCTCGTTTTTCATCTTCATGTGGCGCATGATCAGCTGGAAAGACAACTAACGGAGTTAGTGCGTCGTGAAGCGCTGCGGGATGCGGGTGTATCTTTTTATACCGAAGACACGAGGAGTATGGGAGTGAAGGAGACGGAGGTGGTTTCGTCGGATGGTGGTGCGAGTTCCATTCAAGACCGCCACTAATGTATGCGGGTTGTACATTTTGCTTGTGTTGCGCCACCGGAAAAAGCCGGGATCGGAGAAGTGGCAGTGCGAGAAGTCACGGGATTGCGTGCTCGTGGTATTGATGCTCGATTGGTCGCTCCGGAGCCATCTAAGGACTACGGATTGCAGACCGCGGATTTGTCATACGATCGCAGTTTTATTACTCGCGCAAAACCGTGGTTACGTTTGGGTAATGGCGCGCTGTTGCGAGATTTGGAAGGATTGTGGCGTGGAGCTGACTTGATCCATCTGCATTATCCTTTTTATGGTGTTGCCGAGCCCTTGCTGTCGGGTTTTTCTGGTCATCCACCTGTGGTGATGACGTTTCATATGGATGCATTGCCGGATGGATGGAAGGGGTTTGCGACTGCGCTCCACCGTGTCTTTGTCCAACCAGTTTTATTTGCGCATGCGAAGAAAATTTTTGTGCCATCTCTTGATTATGCGCAACATTCTTCGGCACGTTCTTTTATTGCCCATCATCCGGAACAAATCGTCGAGCTCCCGCATGGGATTGACTTGGAAATGTACACGCCTGGCCCGTCTTCGCGTACTCGTTTTGGATTGACTGAGCAGGAGCAGGTGGTGTTGTTCGTAGGGGCGCTTGATCAAGCTCATGCTTTTAAGGGGATTCCAGAATTATTAAAAGCACTGATGTTTCTGGATGAGCGAACGCATGCGCTGATCATCGGTGATGGCAACTTGCGTCCGCGATACGAGGAGGAGGCCGCGAAAATGGGATTGCGATCGCGGGTTCATTTTCTTGGACGCGTGGATGATCAAACGGTGCGTGACGCCTACCGAAGCGCAGATGTTTTTGCTTTTCCATCAACCTCAGCTGCAGAAGCGTTTGGATTGGTTGCGGTTGAAGCGCAGGCATGCGGGTTACCGGTTGTTGCCTCGTCTTGGCCGGGCGTGCGGACGGTGGTGCGGCATGGAGAAACAGGAATCCTTGCGCCACCGGGAGATGTTGAGGCTTTGGCAACAGCCTTGAAACAACTCTTGGATCATCCTGATCAACGCGAGCAGATGTCAAAGCGAGCACGAGAGTATGCTGTGTCGCGTTTTTAGTGGGAAGCGCATTTAGATGGGTTGGAAAAAGTGTATCATGAAGTCTTATGAGAATTGCGGTTTTGACTAATGATTATCCGCCCCGTATTCGAGGCGGCGCTGGGCTGATTGCTGGTATTCAAGTCCAGATTTTGCAAAACACTGGACACGAAGTGCGTGTATGGCATGTGCCGATGAGCGATACGGGTCGTTCTATTGTCTATAAATTACGTTTTCATTTTAAAGATTTGAAGGCTCGTCCGGAGATCGTGGAAGAGATTCTTCAGTGGAAGCCAGATCTGCTACTGACACACAATGTGACTGGTTGTGGATTTGGAACGTCGCGCAAGATCCAGGCCGCGGGTGTTCGATGGATTCATGTGTTGCATGATGTTCAACTATTTCAACCTTCCGGACAACTTGAAAATGCACGTTACCCTTCGTTTCAGCAAATTATTTGGAGCTGGTTACGTCGGTTTGCTTTTGGATCACCCGATCTGGTTCTTTCACCAACGAAGTGGCTTCTACGACAGCATCAATGGCGCTTCTTCTTTCGATCGCAAAAAACGCGATGTGAAGTTTTGCCCAATCCAGGACCAACCATCAAAAGAGTAGAGCGAAAACTTCATGATCCGTTGCGCTTGTTATTTGTTGGGCGTGTCGCGCCAGAAAAGGGCAGCCGTGTCTTGATCGAGCTCACTAAAGTTTTATCCATTCCGTTCGAGTTGCGCATCGTCGGCGAAGGACCGGATATCGAAACGCTGCGATCAACACCATTTGT
>CAYPSC010000003.1:0-869 GCA_964413385.1 uncultured Gammaproteobacteria bacterium
AAAAAGAAATCAAAAATCGTGCCACCTGTCTGTAACGCTGCCTATTTTTTCCAGTATTTATCCGTAATGGCACTCATCCCCTTTTGTAGCTTGGCAGGAACAGCGAACTCTAACATCGCGATGGGTGCAAAAATCAGCGCCACCCATAATCCAACAATGCGGACAACGATATAACAGATCAAAATCAAAACAGTTCCGTTAGCAATAATCAAAAGAATAACCGCCAACATGTAGGCAAGGACAACGTTCGTGAAACTAGCCGGGGCGGACGTAGATTGTTGCTGGGTTTGAACGAACTGCAAATAATCCGTGAGTCCCAAAGCCTGAACAAAATTTCCCGCACCCGCTTGATAAAACGCATTCACAAACGTCAACATCACCACCTGAGAAAAATCAACAAGCAACTGGACAAGTGTGCGAGAAAAGTTAATAAGAACCGCGCTCAGCAATAGCTTAGGGAGAACAGCAGTATAGTGAAATTCGCTGACTTTATACTGGAGGATGGTGGCAAATGCGGAGACCAATAAGATAACAATAAAGAACATGTTGCAGACGTCACGAACAATTTTCCATCCGACCATCACCGGCAGAGCCGATGAAAATCCATTGTACTTGGCAAAAGCGAGCAAAATTTCAATCAAAATGGTTATCAAACCACCCAGAAAACTAACGACCAGCCCCAGTACCGAGGTAAATAAAGAAAGAACAAGACAACCAATATTTCCAGCTGCTAAATTCTGGAGACTTGTCGGCTTACACGTAGGATCGCCACCAGTGCCGCTTGAAGCATTAATCGCTGCGGCCGCTCCTGAGTTGCCAGACACAGTTGCTGCTACCGCTGCCGCAGCTTTTGCATCTGAGCCTTTAGT
>CAYPSC010000003.1:879-14974 GCA_964413385.1 uncultured Gammaproteobacteria bacterium
CTGGCTGGAACTGTCAGCTAAAACTGTGGATGGAGCTAAAAGATGCGTTCCTTGGTTTATTCCAACATGGACGGGAGCAAACAATAAAAAAATAAAAATAGCAAAAACAAAGATAGCAGAAGTCTTCTTTCTCCGTTTTGTAAGAGAAGGGCGCATAACAAGCACGTGCACAGAATACCACAAAGGCATACAGCGCGAAATACACCTCACTCACAACACGCCACTACTCTTGAGGTTGCCTGTCGTCTCTTTTCTTGTTAGATTAAAGGCTAACATGTTCGAGAAGCATCTTCCCCTTCACATCAATTTCGTTGATACAGAACAAGAAAAACGAACCCGCCGCCACACGTATATCTTGGCGGCTATTTTTGCTGCGATTGTTGCCGCGGTTGCTTTTGTTGGAGCAAGCGCTTCTTATCGCGCGGTCAACAACGGGACAAACGTTCTTTCAGAAATCAAGAACGTGCCAGGGATTGCCGATATTCGCCATTTTGTTTCCGGTCCTGGCGACGTCAAACCAATACCTTTAACCAATAAAACCAGGATAAATATCCTGCTTCTAGGTATTGGTGGCGACGGCCACGATGGCGCGCAACTCACAGACACCATCTTACTTGCTTCTATTGATTTTCAGAATCAACGTGCCGCTCTCCTTTCCATTCCGCGAGATCTCGCCTATCCGCTGGGCGAAGGAAGATTTGAAAAGATCAACGCCGTAAATGCCTATGCAGAACAGGACCATCCCGGTGAAGGAGCCGCGCGCACAGCCGATGCCATGGGGAAACTGCTTGAAATTAACATCGACCATGTCGTACGCGTCGACTTCCGGGGTTTCGCTTCCTTTATTGATACGATTGGTGGCGTAGACGTGAACGTGGAACGATCTTTCACCGACACACAATATCCAACAGCAGACAATGGACCCAATCCTGATCAATGGATGACCGTCTCTTTTTCTAAAGGGTTGCAGCATATGAAGGGTGACCGCGCTCTCCAGTTCGTACGCTCACGCCATGGAAACAATGGCGAAGGTTCAGATTTTGCTCGTAGTCGACGCCAGCAACTCGTGACAGCTGCCGTGCGCGATAAATTATTATCCCTTGGCACGCTCGTGAATCCGCAAAAACTTGCAGCCCTTTACTCAGTCGTCGCAAAGCACGTACAGACAGATCTGAGTCCATGGGACGTGATCAATCTCGCCCCTCGCTTAGCAAGCATCCCATGGAAATCCGTGACAACACGTGTCTTGACAGATGCACCGGATGGCCAACTCGTGGCCGCAAATGTCAACGGAGCGTACATGCTGTTTCCGCGGAAACAAGATTGGTCAGAAATCCGCGATATCACACAAAATCCCTTTACCACCTCAACTGAACCAATCACAACGACGCAACCCGTGGCCCAACCAATCCGTATCGAGGTAAAAAACGGAACAACGCGCACCGGATTCGCGGCACAGGTTGCGGCTCATCTCGAAAAGAATGGATACGAAGTTACAGCCTTTGGCAATGCTATCCGTAGAGGCTATGAACAATCTGTGATTTATGACTTGACAGGCGGCAAGAAACCCGTTGAACTTGCTGCGCTCCGAAAGTTATTAAACGCGACCGTATCGATCACTTCCCCATCCCAGCTTTCCAAATCAAAAGATACGATGCGTGTCATCTTAGGAGATGGGCTCGCACCGGAAACGACCCTTTCCCCAAACAGCGACTTTCTTGTTATCCTTGGCGATGCAAGTTATGGATTAGTTTCGAAATAATATAATAGATATGCCTATTAAAAGAACGAAACAGCGGCCCATTGTGGCTCTTGTCGGTCGAACGAATGTTGGCAAATCCACTTTATGGAATCGATTAACCGAATCAGGTCGTGCCCTGGTGAGCGAAGAAGCTCATACAACACGTGACCGCAATTACGGAACCGTGCTCTGGAACGGTTCCGTATTCGATGTGGTTGATACCGGTGGGATGGATACCGAGGCCGATGTGATCGGCCAAGGGATCCGCACGCAAGCAGAACTTGCCATTCAAGAAGCGGATCTTGTCCTTTTTTTATTTGATGCAAAAACAGGCGTTTTACCACAGGATCGCGAACTCGCACGACGCGTCAAACAACTTCACAAAAATGTGTGGCTCATAGCAAACAAAACAGACAACCTCCAACTTCTGCCCATGGCGAACCAACCAGAGGTATACCAACTGAACATCGGCGAACCACACCCGGTCAGCGCAACCACAAGTCTTGGGATCAGCGAACTACTGGATGAAGTTCTGGGAGAACTAGAACGAGTTGAACGACCAGCTCAGCCTGTTCAAGAACTAAAAGCGCTGCGCATTGCCGTGATTGGTCGACCAAACGTCGGAAAATCTTCATTAGTGAATGCACTTCTGGGCGAAGAACGCGTCATCGTCTCGCCTATTGCCCACACCACCCGCGAACCGCAAGATACGTACATCATCTACAAAGACCGTGACATTATCTTGGTAGACACGGCCGGCATGCGAAAGATGGCCAAAATCAAAAAAGGGATCGAAGAAGCGGGGATCGAACGCAATCAACAAGCCATTCAGCACGCGGATGTCGCCCTCCTGGTTCTTGATGCAACAGAAGATCCAACAACCCAAGATCGCCACCTCGCCGGATTACTCGAAGGTGAGAGCAAAGGCTTGATTCTTGTTGCTAACAAATGGGATTTAGTAGAAGAAAAGAAGAGCGAGACGACAAAGGAGTATGAACAATTAATTCGCCAATCGCTCCCCTTTCTCGCTTGGGCTCCAATGATTTTTGTGAGTGCAAAAACAGGTCAACGAACCATGCAATTATTGGATGAAGCACTCAAAGTTCAGGACGAACGATACCGCCATATCGATTACAATGCTGTGAATCGCTTACTCAAAGCCTGCATCAAGACCATGAAGCCGCTCGCGAGCTATGGACCAAAATCTCCGCGCATTTACGACGTGGCACAAGTGGGCTATGCACCACCAACTTTTTTGATTACCGTTCACGGTGAAAAAGAAAACCTCCACCCGAACTGGCTCCGTTTTTTTGAAAAAAGATTGCGCGAAAAATTTGGATTCATCGGTACGCCAATTATCATCAAGGCCCCGCACCTCCAAATCCCGAAATCGGAAAAAGCGCGAAATGTTCATGGTCCAGGAATGGTGGCTGTGGCGGGAAAAATTCGCGACAAGAAACGACTCGTTAATCAAACGCGCCGGCGACAAAAACATGGAGGAAGAAGATACTAGTCCAGTGCATATCTCAAGGCTTGATTAACCACGAAGGTTTGACCAAGCCTTCATTTTATGTTATTTTCTTTTGCTCAGGCCAACTCATAGCAGGTTAGCCGTGAACCTTTCACAGGAGGGACAACGCCATGCTGCAGCGCCTCGAAGACCAACTCGTATTTCGTCTGTTCGAGAAACAGATTGAGCGCGATGTACAGAGCGGAGCCATGAGCCGAGAGACGGCAACCGATCTTCTCACACAGCTCCAAAGCCTCCGCGTGTACGCGCGGCTACAAATCCTCTTCTACATTCTCATGATGGTGAAGAGAATCGCGCGCCTCGCTGTTCCGTTGGGTACGGAAGTCATCACGTCGAATCTGGTCATCGAAGCTACCGCGCTCACTCACCGCGAGACAACAAGGATATTGCACGCTCCTGGCATTATGCTCCTACGTATGATCCCGGGAATCACGATTTGTATCGGCAACATCGCTATTCTCAAGGCGGAGCCAAGGCTCTACGATGTCGCCATGCGACTTGGCGAGCATGTCTGCCGCAAACTGCATCTCAGATTCCTGATTCCCATTTACATTCGACCTGGCATGAAACTTCTGAGGTGGGTCTATCAACTCGAATGACTTGCCTCATGCCTCCCGCGCACCACGTAAAAAAGCGTGGTGCGTTTTTGTTAGACCCCTTGCGCCTCATCCATCCCTTCCGCAACTTTCTGTTTACGCCAAAGGCGGCGCGCGACCGCAGAAAACAATTCTTGTAATTCTTGAGAACGCAAAAGCCAAGCCACGATCACGAACACGATGAGACCAGCAAACGATCCAACGCCAACCTGAAGAGCGAGTTGCCAAAATTTTCGTAATGGATAAACCGTACCAATCCATTGACGCAGTTCAAGCGCAACAAGCGAAAGTGCCATGGTAGCGAGGGAGGTTTTAATGATGGAAGTAAAAATCACACGCCCTCCTAACGGCTGGTGTTTAAATCGCAACCATACATAAAGCAGTACCAATTGTACGGTTGAAGCGATAGAAAAAGCCATGGCTAATCCATTGACGCCAAAAAAACCGCGCAAAAAATAGGCACCAATACCTGTGAGAATTTCGTCCACGATCCCAATAGCCAAAGGCGTCCAGGTATCGTGCAAAGCATAGAAAGCACGCGCAAATAATGGGATCAAGCTTTGTGCAAGAAGCGAAAGCGTAAACCATCCAAGAACGTTAGCAGTGCGTATCGTGTCATCCCAATCAAATTGACCACTGCCTAAAATCAAACGCACGATTTGCGCACGAAACAGAAGAAAAAGTACCGTCACAGGGAGCAGAAAAAAAATGATATTGCGACAAGCAATCGAAAATGCCTTTTGAAAAGATGGTTGGTCTTTGAGAGCGAATGCACGTGATAAAGCCGGGAACGCTGCGATAGCAAACGAAATGCCAATAAGACCCACGGGAAAATTTTGCAAATTATCCGCTAAATTAAACACCGCAACCGATCCCGTTGGGAGCGAGGAAGCCAAGATCAATAAAATGACCAAATTGATCTGTGTCGCTGCAAGTCCCAGCGTACGTGGCACCATGAGTTTGAGGATTCGGCGAACGCCCTCAGATCGCAGCGATGGCCATGGAAGACGCCGAATTCCGGCAACAGAAGCCTGTGCGATAAGGTGAAGAAAAGCACCAACCACAACGCCCCATGCTAGCCCTTTAATGCCAAACCACGGAACGAGCAAACGAGCACCAGCAATGATACCAAGATTGTAGAGAATAGGTGCGAAGGCAAACGGGATAAAGCGCCGTGTCGATTGAAGAATGCCACCCATGACCCCAGAAAGACCGAGTAACACAGGTGATAAAAACATGATGCGTGAGAGCTGGATGGTGAGCGCTAACTTTTCGCCAGCGAATCCAGGCGTTGTTAAGGGAACAAGTTTTGGTGCCACGACGGTAAGCACGATCGCCAGTGCACTCATGATCAGCAAAACAAGCGACACCATCATCTCTGCCAATTGGCGCGCCCCCTCTTTTCCTTTTGTCTCAAGATATTGCGTGAATACCGGGATAAATCCTGCGGAGAGCGCACCTAAAATGATCAGGTTATACAAAAAATCTGGCAAGCGGAAGGCAGCATAATAAGCATCCAGCTGGACACCGGCTCCAAATGTGGAGGCAAGGATACGGTCACGCAACACGCCCACCACGCGCGAAGCGAGCGATGCCGCACCAACGATGAATGCTGCTGCCGCCAAACCATCTGTTTCTCCCGTCCAAAGCCCTTTAAGAAATTTAATCATGGATGAACATCAAACGAATCTTCTGGCAATTTTATCACAGCAAAAATTTCTTTGTCTTCTACCTCGAGTTCAATCGGTTTCAACGCCGTCCCTTTGGGCGCCTCTCCCTCCAAAGCTCCTCCCGTCCGCGGATCAAATTCCGCTAAATGCCAACGACAGCGGAGAACTCCTTTGGGCTTCACTAACTCTAATGGACCACCCATGTGCGTACAACGATTCACATAAGCTTTCACCGTTCCTTGATCATTAAACGCGATGCAATGGATGGCGCCGTAATGAAACAATTTTGTCCTTCCTATCGGGATTTCTCCTACCTTGGCGATCGATACCCGTCGAATCAACGACATATCTTATTTTTCTTTCTTGAATTTTCCCCACTCGTAAGCAAATGGCGTGCGATGTTTAAATGGACCGACCGTCAGCATACGAATTTCCGCGAAGACATATTTCACGGCCGTGTGCATCCGCCCATCCTTATGGAGACGTCGCAAAGAGACATCAATTTTATGTTTACGCAAAATACCAAAAGCAAACCCCGCATGTTTTGCGCGGCGCACGTAATCATGATCTTCAGCAAAGACCACTTCTTCATCAAACCCATGATTTTTTTCATGAGCCTCTCGCCGCACAAGTAAACAAAATCCAGGAGCGTGCGGGAGGAGCCGCTCGGTCACAAGCGTATAAGCATTATACGCGCCATGCATCATATGATCGATGGTGTGGCCATCGAGTGCTCGCACACGGCAAGTTGCGACATCTAAATTCCGTTCTTGAATTTCGCGGAGACAATCTTCCAAAAAGAAAGGGTGAGGCAACGCGACATCCGCGTCGAAAAAAAAGACGTAGGTTCCACGCGCAACATCCGCACCCCGATTGCGACCTACGCCTGGCAATCCGCCATCGACGACACGCGCACCGACCGATGTGGCAATGTCGCGCGTCCGATCTGTTGACCACGCATCAGCCACGATAATTTCAAAATCCGTAAGGGTTTGCTCGCGAAGAGAAGATAACAGTCTCGGTAGGTAGTGCTCTTCGTTTTTTGTTGGGATAACGACGGAGACATGCATGAGTCAAAGCCTATCAGAAAGCAGCTGTCTTGAGGAGGGTTTGTAACATTCTTTGGCTAATATAAAATAAAAAGCCGGCTCGGTCCCCCTAACCGAATCGGCATTTACCACCAAGACGCCTCTCCCAGATGCCGCACAGAACGCGCACCATCACCGGATCGACTCGGCGGCTCCAACCTGCCCGCTCCCCATGAAGCTGAAAGAGTCGGCATGTTCGACGCCCGAGCTCGTCGCCGAACGCGGGCGACGATGATAGATGCGCAAGAGAGGGTGACCAAAATCACGACTACGACAACGGGATTTTCGTGAATGATCCATTCCATGAGCACCTCCAGTGTTGGAATTTAAACTAAAAACAAGGCTAAAGTAAGCCATTCGTCAAGAGTCAAAGATGACTTGGTCTTGACAAAGCCATCTGTTTGCGTCATCCTACATGCCATCACAAAAAGGGGGAGAAAAGCTACTCCATCCCCTGTGAGCGCTTTGCGAAACTAGGTCGCTAAGCGCCCAATGGTCGTCTGCAACGTGCATGCCCACGAGGGATCACGCGCGACGTTCCATTGGGAATCCTGCCCATGTCAGAGATGCAGAGGAAGGCCTCCCACAGCTGGCACACCCCGTGCCATGCCTGGAGAGCCTGCGAATCTGCAGGGGAAACATGGCCAGGTAAGGGATAGTGCTCATCCCCTCTCGAGCACGACTCCCAAGGGGTCCCGTCCGTGTGAACTGCTAGCGCGGTAGTCTCCACGAGACGGGATCCCACCTTCCTGGTGACTACTTCGCGGCCTCGATCAACATCTTGATCTTGGCCGCTTTTTTCTTTTCGTAAAAACAGTTAAAGTAGCAACAAACCTTATGAAAGATATTTCCCCTCTTCTCCGTTCACTTGGATTAATCGACAGCGAAATTAACATTTACTTATCCGCCCTGGAAAAAGGGCCTGGCACAGTTCTTGATTTGGCAAAAAGCGCCAAACTTTCCAGACAAGCCGTCTATGTTGCCATCGAATCTTTAACTGAACGTGGACTCATGTCTAGCGCCTTGCGCGGAAAAAAACGTTTTTATGCCGCTGAACATCCAGACAAGCTTTTAGCATATGCTATGCGACGCGAAGCGGAGATGAAAGAAAAAATGAAAGATTTGGAACGTATGTTGCCAGAATTAGAGTTACAAGTGGGCGGCGAGCGACCAGTCGTAAAAACATTTGAGGGTAAGGAAGGCGTGCGCGCCATCATTGCCGATATCGCTCAAACAAAACCCTCTATCATGTACGAAGTGACCGATATAGAAGCCATGAACGCAACTCTTGATGTCGCTACAGATCTTTCTCCCATGCGAAATGTCCTTAAATCCATCGGAACACGTGTTCGCGGAATGTATGCTGGAGAAGTGACCGGCGATCCTGGCACTCGCTTGGAGCGCTATCTTTTACCCAAAGATGACGGTAGATTCAAATCCAACATCACCATCTATGGAGACAAAGCAGCCCTTGTGACGTTTGAGGGCAAAATGCACTCGGTCATTATCGAAAGCAAAGCGCTTGTTAGTGCTTTAAAAGTTATCTTCAAATACGCTTTGGAAGAGGCGTCACAAATTTTGCCAAAAAAATAATTCACTAGGTCAGGTAAAGAAAGAGGCGCGTCCCGAGCGGTCGCGCCTTTTCGTTAGGGGTGAGCCACGCCCCCAAGTTCTAGCTCAGTTTCCGCCGCCGCCCATTGGCACCTCCTTGGCAAAGGTTGGGTCGCGCGAAAACATTGCACAGGTTGCAGCACACTATATGCATCATCCGCGCTTGATTCGCGGTCGATGCAAGCAGCCCGGACCACACGCTGTCGCGCTGTCGCAAATCCTTCTCTGCAAGCAGCACTTGGTCCGAAGTGATGAGTAGACCGGCCTGTTTGACGACGCAGATCATTACGGGGTTCTGCCGTCTCAAGACAGTCGCGATCTTACGATTGTTTTCCTTCCTGCCTTTTCTATCCTCTCTTCTTGTCCATACCACATTTTGGGTTCCGCATGTTAGCCAAGATCCATGTAGAACCCGCCTTACGAAGCTCTCACGAGCCCGTGCCGCCGCCCATTAGCACCTCCTTTCTCCTCAAGTAATGTTCGGCCCTCTCCCCCATCGCGGGGTTTAGGGCAAGTGGCAAGAGAATGTCATATTTTTATTGTTTTGTCAATGGTTTAATGGACTTTTTTCCAAAAATTTTATATTTACTTCTTGGAAATTAAACTCTTTTTTATGAAAACGTTTACATTAATTTGAATAATTTTGGCTAATTTTAGAGTAAATATTATATTTTGTATACTAAGCACTTGACATTATTTTATATTTCTGTTAGGTTGTCGCTTCGATGATGGTCAAACCACATCGATCGCCATCTAGAGCGCACGCGCATCTTTCCTCGAATGCATGCAGACAGACCGGGTTTCGACCTCGTTGGAGGAGGAAGGTTGGCGCGACGCTCCGGAGATAACAAACAAAAGAGGCTGAAGAGAGACCTCTTGTGAATGATGCTCGCGTCTTTGACGTGGGCATAGTCCACAGGAGGTGACCCATGGCAGAAAAAACCATCCAATGTACCGCTCCTGATTGCCCGGTATCAGATACTCCCGATCACATGTGGTTGCCTGAAGCGAGAGCACTCCAGGCCGCCAACAAAGGCATGAAAGTGGTTCTCCTCTGTACTTTGCCCAAGTTTGCCGTCTGCCGTCATCACGCGCGCTTGCTCAGAAAAAAAATAGGTATCAAAGTGTATCGCTTCACCGATACCGTAGAAGGAATGATTAGGATGCTAGAAGTCAAAGAGCGACAAAGGAGGGCAAACGAGGCTTTCATGGATTTTGCTCGACGCTTTGATCCGAACAAACAGCCGGAGCGTCAAATCCGACGCCGCGCGGCTTAAGGCTCTTTCTCAACGGTCCGAAGGATCATCTTCGGACCGTGTTTCCCCTCCCCTTCGTCACGAGGAAGGAACGTGATGAGTGGAAGTGGACACCGGAGGAATACCATGCACTCATGGTTCGGACGTACCGTGGAGACCGTTCTATCCCTCATCCACCGATGGTGGCAGATCATGGTTCCACCTCAGCCAGCGGTTCCCGATTCCGACGGGGACGACAGTCGATATGAGGCTGTCGATGATCAGGATCGGGATGACGACTACCGCTATGATCCGCCTTGCGATCGTAGCTGCGGAGTCTGCTACCCGAATCCAAGAACCCTCAGGGCGGTGCTCGACAAGAGGCTCTTCAAAGATCTACGGGATCATGATCGGCAGTTCGAAGATGGTGATCGTCCCAAGAGACGGCAAAATCCACGCCGGCGACGGCACCAACGTCTCTATCGAGACGAATATTAACCTCCTTCATGCACCCGCTTCTCAAAGCGGGTGTTCCTTTCCTTGGTTCAAAATCGCCCAGGTCGCAATCGCTGCCGCGACCGAAACATTCAACGATTCTTTGATTCCTTTTTGTGTGATTTTGACCGCACCATCACATCGTTCAAGAAGAGAAGGAGAAACCCCTGTTGTCTCTGTACCTAACAAGAGCGCTAATTTCTTCGGAGGTTTAAATTGTGCTAACTCCACGGCATCTGGCGTAAGTTCAAGGGCGATGACAGGAATGTTCTGCATTTGAAATTGATCAATCACCCGTGAGATATCCAACTGTTTTTCAAAAGAGACACTTTTTTCTGCCCCAAGCGCCACCTTTGAAATTTTTTCATCCGGAGGTGCTGGCGTATAACCCGTCA
The DNA here is from genome assembly GCA_964413385.1 of uncultured Gammaproteobacteria bacterium. Taxonomy (GTDB): domain Bacteria; phylum Patescibacteriota; class Patescibacteriia; order 2-12-FULL-60-25; family 2-12-FULL-60-25; genus VGLT01. The sequence goes on from CAYPSC010000003.1 coordinate 11,242, forward strand.
ACCAGAGATTTTTCACGCCCAAGGAATCACAGGCACGAAAAAGAGAACCGATATTTTCTCGCGAGCGGATGTTATGGGCAATAAGATGAAGTTCGATCATAAAGCTCAATCACTAAAACATACGCTTCGGCATCTATCAATGCACACGAATGATGATTCCAGGACTTGATATTATTTTAATTTATGGCATAGTGGATCCGCTCACCTCCAAAGGAGAGATCATGCGACGCACTTTCAATGTTCCGGCGTACCTCCGTTTCACCGCAGGACTCATCTTCACAGCCCTCATGATCACGTCTTCTGGCTGCGACAGCACGAACTATCCCTACCGGTTCGCGGCTGGTTGCTATGTGGAATGGGCGGGATCACGGGACGGTAATACGACTATCGCCGCTGGCACAGATTGCCATCCCTCCGCACCCTACTGGCCCAATCTACGATTCCACCCGACCGATCTCTGGGCCATGCAATGGGCATCGAAGACGGGCATTTTCGCCTTCGATATCGGTACCAGTGGCCCCGACGTCCACCACATTCAGCTGTGGGTTGGTCAAGCCATCGGATCCCCAACGCACCAGACACCCACGGAGAGAGAGGTGATGGAAGCTGCCCTCGCATGCCTCCAGGGACACGTGTCTAGCTGCACAGCTCAAGGAGGTGAACAAGATGCCAGTGACGTGTCCTACGAGATTGGCAACGCAGGCACCGTCTTCCTGGTCCTGGAGATGCGACCCTAGCTCCACATGTCCGGTGCTGCGAAGCCACACAGCTTCCGCACCGGGCGTCTTTTTATTTACACACCCTCTCTCGACAGCTCATTCGTTTCCAGCTACCGTTTGGCCATGAAATTTGGCGATCAACTAAAAGGAACCATTCACCACATCGATGATCTGGGTCGCGGCGTGTTTGATTTCTCTCTTCCTCAGGATCCGGATGAAACGCGAACGGTCGCAATCCCCTTTACCGCTATCGATGATGAGGTCACAGCCACATTCGCGCGTCGTGAACGCGGCACATGGATCGGAAAACTAGAAAGCGTTCATCAACCATCCCCTGATCGAATTTCTCCATACTGTCCGCATGCCGGTATCTGTGGCGGGTGCTTATGGCAGCACATGGCGTATGAGGCGCAAGTGCACTTAAAACGAGAGATGATCAACCGTGCATTTGCAAAGGCCGGTCACGAAGAAAAAATCGAATCCGTGATTCCCTCGTCTGAAATTTTCTATTACCGCAACCGCATGGATTGCGTGATCGGTTGGAATGGATCTGTTGGTTTAAAAGAACACGGTTCATGGGGACGATACGTCGATCTATCCACCTGCCTTTTGCTGGATGAAACCACACCGGAAATTTTGAAACGTGTACGCGAGTTGATGCAGGAGCTCAACCTTGAACCTTGGGATGCAAAAAAACATACCGGCCTCATGCGTTATGTGGTGATTCGGCTCGGAAAAAATACCAACGAACGCATGATCACCCTTGTCGTTAAAGATGCTACGCGTCTGACTCAACACATCGGGCGCATGCTTGAACAATTCGCACCACTCTCAACCACACTCTACCTTGGCGAAAATCCAGAAATCACCGATCTTTCAGTCTGCAAAACATTTAAATTATTACACGGAAAAGAATATCTCACCGAAGAAGTGAATGGTTTACGCTATGACATTCATCCCAATTCTTTCTTCCAAACCAACACGCACATGGCCGGTGAATTACAAAGAGTTGTGTTGAATTTTTTGGGCGACCTGCACAGCCAGCGCGTTCTTGACCTCTACTGTGGCCTTGGATTTTTTGGGATCGCTTGCGCAAAACAAGGCGTAAGCGTATTGGGGCAAGAAATCGACGAATCTGCCATTAAACTCGCGAAAAACAATGCGGAAATGAATGACGTAAAAAATCAGACACGCTTCGTAGCCGGTCCGGTGGAAAACATCGCCTGGCAAGATGAGAAACCAGATGCCGTTATTTTAGACCCACCGCGTGCTGGACTTCATCCGCGTGTGATCAAGACATTGCTCGAGAAACAACCCCCGACCATCGTGTATGTCTCATGCAACTATCATCGCCTTGTTGAAGAACTAAAACAATTTAAATCAACCTATAACATCACGGAGATGCGGGCGCTCGATCTCTTCCCGCACACGCCACATGTAGAGGTAGTAACAAAATTAACGAAGAGATAGAATCCACTTATATCATCCCTAAACCGTATGTACGAAAAGCCGCTTGTAGGTGATCAATATGTGGACCTGACAGCCCTGCTCCCTCAACGCTTAACAATTTCTGACTTGGCTGATCCTGCTCTTTGGAGCCATGAAGAGACGGCTAAAGATTATGCCCTTGCAGAACAAATCAAAGCCGAGCATCACCGTGAGATGACACCAAAAGAAAAGGAACAGATGGTTTGGGCGAAAGCATGGGAGGCTCTGATCTGCACAGAGATCACACTTGGAGAATGGCTTGGCGCTAATACTCGCGCTACCTTTACAACGGATTATGACGACCTCTTCCATGGCGCTGATGGCGTCATAGAGATAGGTTTGGAAGAAAGTCTGCCGACACCGACTCCCGTATATTCACGTCTTGGATTCGACGCCACCTTCTCAGAAGAAGGGCTAGTGAGAAAACTACAAAAGATCAAGGCCAAGATCGACCGATCCGAACTGGCGCAAGTTAAGTATTATAAATCTCCACATACGGGAGAAAAACGTACTTTATCCAGAATCCCACTCGTAATCCTTTTTGCTTCCAAAACCACCATTCAGGAATGGGTACTTGCCAAACAACAAGAAACACTTACAGAAGAACGAAAACAATACATGCAGCTCTTTGTTCTCGAACAGATCACCTACCAACTACTTGCCACTCTTGCTTATATTCGTTCCTCGCGTTGTTCTCTGTCAAAGTCAAAAAAAGAAGGGTTACTTGAACGTTTCCAGCGCTTGGTCGATGACCTGATCATAAATATTCAGGCCGTGTTACCAACAAAAGTTGATACCACTGTCTTGGATCGAAATCCGGATCTACAAAAGACAAGAGCTAAGGTAAATCATCTCTTCGCCTTCTCTTACGAGATCATGCCAGAGAGATACCGTTACGCTTTGGATATGATTATGGATTTCGAACGAATAGAAATGGTGGAACAGGCCTTGCCAGAAGTAACAGCGAATACAGCCCAGGCGGCAGAAGCTATCCCATTCCAATCTTTACTTGCTGAAATTCGCCGAACATTCAATTCCCGCATTAGCGCTTCTCGTGTTTTGCGCTATGCGCAAGACGCATTACAAGACATGCAGAAAAAAGGCCTAAAAGAAAACATTTCCTACAAAGCAGAGGGCCCCCTCTTAAGACGCCTTTTTCTTACCCCAGGCATTGCCGACGCCGTAAGAGGACGCTTCCAAAACATTGCCAAAATTCCACAGGTCGAGAAGGGCTGGAAAACCAACAAGCAAGTCTACGAATTTTTGACAAAAGAACTGGGGCTGGCCATCAAACCAGAGTCCGTTGACAGACTCGCTCGCTCGCTCCAAGAAGATACAAACGATATCAAACCGCTCCAAACAACCGATTCTCGCATCTGGGATCACTACTCGCCCACCCTGGTCCAAAGGGTTATCACCCATGCCCAACAGGAAAAAAACCAAAAAGTCAACAAGAAATTGTTCCATTTCAAGAGGGCTGGAAATCAATCTTGGAAATCGCAAAAGAATACCAAGGAGAAGTAAGC
>CAYPSC010000003.1:14984-16917 GCA_964413385.1 uncultured Gammaproteobacteria bacterium
GCCACCATCCGTAAAATCGCTTACCTGCACAGAGACGAAATCGAACTCATGAAGAAACCGGGTGAACAACCCATCCCACGATGTTCTTCAAAACTACAAGAAATAATAAGAGATGAGATACAAAATCTTCGGGACATACCGGAACCAGACAGAGGAGATGGCACACGGCGGCAAGTTATCCTTGCCATGGGCCAAGAGCATAGAAAAATCATTCTTCGTCTTTTGGCGGAATGTTTAAAGGAGCATTCTGATTGGCAGCAGAGGAAGAGACCTAAGCTAGGCAAAACAGAAGACTATTTTCCCATGTCAAAAGTTATTGAAGAAATCCGCCCGAGGCTTAATCATATCCTCAGCCTCGATGAGCCACATCAAGGAGAAAAAACACTACAGTCAAGCGCCAGACTTATTACAGATAGTCTACGTTTAAGATTTCCAAAAGAAAAAATCTCATCCATTTCGGATCACACTCTTAGGAAAGCTGTGGAAGTTTTTTTCACCGGGACACCCCGGGATGGTAAATACTATATCCAGGAACGGCGTACGCCAGATGGCAACCATTATCCCCATCTATCTCCTAAGCTTATTGATGCACTGAAAAAAAAGTTTGAAAGTACCTACCGGACTCCTACACCAAGACCCGGAGAAATAACCAAGCAAAGAGCCATCAAATTAATCTGCGAGAAAACATCAATCGGAAAAGAAAAAGCCTCAACCATCCTCACCTCTTTAACGGAAGAGAACCCTGGTCTCACTGTACCAAGACGACGGCCTGGCGATTCGTATGTCAGTGATTACTACCGTGAAGATCTGATCAGCTCAGCATTAGAGAGAAAAAAAGAATAATCCATCCAGCCATGGTATACTGCATCATGTCATGATGACCACATCCAAAAAATCCGGCTTCGTTGTGCTCGTTGGGCGCTCAAACGTCGGCAAGTCTACGTTGTTGAATGCGTTGGTTGGCACCAAAGTCGCGATCGTGACGCCAAAACCGCAGACCACGCGACACCCTGTGCGCGGTATCGTACATGATCCGCGCGGCCAGATCGTGTTTGTGGATACGCCAGGCGTCTTTTTAGGAAAAAAGGATGCGGTATCAAAACGCTTGAATGATATCGTTCGAGAGCAACTCGAAGGAATCGACGTTGTCATCTACGTAACAGATCCTACGCGTAATGTCGGTGAGGAAGAGAACAATATCCAAAAAATTCTGCGCGCGCTTTCAACGCCAATCATTCTGACAATCAATAAAGAAGATCTGGAAACAAAAGAAAAGCCGGCCTTACAGACCCTGCGTACCACTGATGTTGGCCAACGCACCACCATCGAACTCTCTGCTCTAAAAAGGAAAAACCTCAATAAACTCATAGATGCCATCTTCGCGCTTTTGTCAGAAGGCGATGCCTATTATCCAGAACATCAATGGACCGATTTGTCGCACAAAGAATGGTTGGAAGAATTGATTCGTGAAAAGATTTTCCTTCATCTGCAAGAAGAGCTCCCCTACAGCGTCAAAGTGGAGGTAACAGATATACAAAAACGCAAGGATGATACTCAATACATAGCAGCCACAATCTGGACGACGGACGAGCGTTATAAAAAAATGATTATTGGATCCAAGGCGCACATGCTCAAAGAAATTGGTGCAGCGGCCCGCAAAGAATTAGCACTCGCCACAAATAAAAAAATTTTTCTCGACCTGATTGTAGATGTTGATCCTAAATGGCAAGAACGTTTCATTTAAAATGTATGGGAATAGGAGCAAGGCATTTTGATCTTTTCCAACCAGAAAAGAAAAGACCTTCTGCTGCATCACTCGCCGCACAACAGCATGCGAGAGAATTAGAGCTTCAACGCAGACGAAAGCGCCATTTTGAAACCGTCGGTCTCAGCGATATTGTCTCCATGAGTCAAGTTTTGGAATACCTGAGAG
>CAYPSC010000004.1:0-14403 GCA_964413385.1 uncultured Gammaproteobacteria bacterium
GTCAAATGTAATCCGAGCGAATAGCCCGTCATAAAAGAGAATCGAAGGAATAGTCCATCATCCTCCGCCTCTATTTGCGTTTCTTTATAACGCATACTACCTTGTAAGATCTTCAGGATCTTCCTTGCGTAAAAAATATCCATTTTCTCTTGAGGAAAAAACGGTAATGGCGGCTGCTCCTGCCCAAAATCGATGGCACAGACATGCCCCTCGCTCTCCTCCTCTCGCTCAGATCCGAATTGGAACCCCAGATTTTCTAGCCGCGAAAGAATATCCTCATCAACTTTCTGCTTTACTCGATCGTACTGATCTGGAGGAGTATCTGTCAGCGCTTCTATCAGCTCCTCAAAAAACTTTGCTATTTTATGCCCCGCAGATGCTGGCAGATGTTCGAGAATGAGATGAGAAAGAATCTTATCCTTTTCCCCTTCTATCCCCTCTTGTCGTTCCCTCAGACGGATCACCTCTTTCCTTAAATCGGCCACCGACTCATCCAATCCCTTAATTTCTTCACGGCCCTTTACGTCAATAAGTTCCCTTGCAGTTGGAAGAATTCTTACAATTCTTTGAATAAAACGATTCACCGCAAGGAATGAAGAATCCCGTTTTAAATCGGTCTCTATATTGTAAAGTTCATTCAACTCCTTGAGCCGCGGATCATGATTTTGTTTTGCGTGCCCTAATTCGTGTAACGCTACCCCTAAGCCAATGGGTGTATGCAAACCCGAGACGACCGCTATTTTTTCACTTGGGTAGTAACTACAGTTAGTGAGAACCTCATGGGTCACGAAAACGCGTACCCCATATTTATTACGAATACCACTAACGAACTCCCTACGGCCCTTCGGACCCTTTATTGCCAAACCTAGTAATTCACGCGTCTCGACTCGTTTATTATAGAGGTTCGTTTCCCAGGTCAAACGTCGTTCCTTACCGAACATGGCCTCTACTGAACAGATCTTTTCTCCCCTCTCATTAAAATAGTCATAGGTCTCTACCGATTCCACTTCCCGCCTTGCCAAAACCCCCTCTACTCTTTTTGCGATATCTGGATCAGTTCCTCTCTGTTCGAATCTCATAACCATCATAGGATAATGCTGAGTAGAATGCGCGGCAAGCGGTTGACAAAATAACTTTTGTACTCTATCCTTTGACCACTCGGGTGAGACAGATGGCCGCCTTATTCTCGCGAATAGGGAGGAAAGTCCGAGCACCGATTCCGTCGTAAGGCGGATGAAAGCGAGAGCGGCTAACGACCGCCAGGATATAACAGGCGAACGAACGGACACGTGCCGAACGTTCACTGTAAACCTAGGGAAAGTGCCACAGAGACAATACTATCCCGTCATTCGGCGGGAGAAAGGTGAAAAGTGTGGCGAGGTGGTTGATCGTAAGATCAGCTGCTACGTCACTCCCCCACTGGTAACAGTGGGGCGTGGTAAACCCTCTCCGGTGCAAGAGCAAATCTCCGCGAAGTCATTCAAGGAGAATGGTCGCTCGCTAGAGGTGATGAGCAATTATCATCCCAGAGAGATGGTCATCACATGATCGCAAGATCATGGACAAAACTCGGCTTACCGTCTCGCCCGAATCAGAAATCCTTCGTTGTAAAACGAAGGATTTTTGTCATCGTCACCAACTTCCCCCTCCGCCACCTCCAAATCCACCGCCAGATCCACCACCAGAAAACCCAGATCCACCACGACCAGCCGTTGAGGACGGTGCCTGATACATGGTACTCGCGGCAACTTCCATATGACCCACCGCATCAATCATGGCGAATGTTGTCCATGTATTGAGCGGACCCGTCATATACGACGGCTGAATATCAATCCCCTCAAATTGCTTAGCCCATTCTTTCTCGACACCAAAGGCAACGGCATCTGGCAGAAACCGTTCAAATTGTTCTGGCCGCTTAGCCGGAGCATCAGTAAATTCGAGCCGTGCTTTTTCCGTGACGGACAAAAACAGCTTCAACCCTTCACATTCTTCTTTTGCCATTGCTCCTTCTTTTGTCCTTCGCGGCATTTGCCAGCCAAAAGCGAGAATAATAATGGCAGAAATGGCAACAGAGGTAATGATAATTGGGGTAAGAAAATCCGCCAAGAAAAATACACCAAGAACCATGACGGTAACCAAACCTATCCAGATGGCTCGTACGGATGCCGGATCAGGACCAAACAAACCACGCGCTTTGAGATCTTTGAAAATCTGAGCACGTGCTACATCAACCGTTTGAAAATACTTTCCCTTGAGATCGTCCACTGTGACACTGGGGCCGCTTGCAAATAAACCATCGAAAAGTGTTTTTTCAAATTCCTCCATGTTTTCGTCTGCGTGCTTTTTTCTTTCAAAATGGAAGAAGGGCTTTTGAGTAAGAAAAGGGAGACTTCTGTCCGTCTGGTCTTTACCAGACGCAACCTCAAGATATCTATGACGGGCGAAATCCAATACCGCAGCAACAGAAGGGTTCTCCCTTTGCGTTGCCGGATCTGTATCAAACACGACCTTGAGATACCCGCGGCGGGCAAGGTCCAAAATCGTGGCGGTAATGGCGCGTGTCGACACGTTCTGTTCCATGAGTGCAACCATGGAAGCCGGTGCCAGACCGCGCGGTTCCTCATACTGAGCGATGATCGTGCCACGACCTTTGGGGTCACGCCCATGCGTCCACCAAATATAGAACATGATGACAAAAACAACGACGGGAACTAATACCCAAACATTATCCACAATAAACATTTGAACTTTTTCCACCGTCGTTAAAGGGCGGATCACACCAGGAGCAAAAGCAGCCACGATCGTTATACCCTCTCCAGCCGCAAGCGAACGCATCGCGGTGAATACCGTCTGTTCACGCTCGATTTTTATCTGGCAAGTTGATTCTTGGCTTCCCAAAAGACCAGCATAGCACACCGTCCTAGTTGGCTGACCCGGAGCTTGCAATGTAAATGATGTTTTTTCGATCGGTATTTGCCAATCATTTCCTGTCACATTCCAATACAATTCCGCGTGACTTGTACCGGTCTCATCTAAAAAATCGTTTAGCGCTTTATTCGTCTCATACTCAATCGTATAAATATGCGTCCCTGTGATAGTTTGACCAGGATCACCGATCTTCACTTCTACGTTTCCGCTTGGATTCGAGACACTCCACGAAACAGTTTGACCATCCATGGCCGCACGGGTGAATTTGAAGTCCAAACGATAGCTCCCCCCATTGCGCTCATAGGCTTCGGGAATCACGCGATAGATGCCATGGTGAGGTTCTGCACCGAAGTCGTATTGGATGGTCTCGGTAACTTGCAAAAGACGATCCTGAGATAAGGTTGCTTTCACGGAAAAATCGCGAATCGTTTCGGCGGCAAAAGTAGGTCGAATAAAAGCAAAAAAGCCACAGAAAAAAGCCAAAAATATAAGGAATTTTTTCATGAAGCACATCGTAACGTGGTTATATTTTTTTGTCACTGATAGGTTGACATTTTTTTATTTTTATGATTCACTCCTGGCGCCCGCTTCGACAAAGGAGGCGTCATGCGCACGTACGTTCTCTGGACAGTCTCGCTTCTCGCCTGCTACCTCTGGATCGGCTACTATCTCGCACGGCTCGCGCTATATATCTGGGAGAAGAAACGAAACGAGGGGATCCTTCCCCTTCTTCTTTTCCCCATGAGTGTCCAAATGGCATCCGTGGGCTCACAAGGAGATGGATTCATGGTTGATGAAGAAGGATATGTGTTGGCCATGACCACCGGATGGCCCGTGAAGCTCGTCTTCAACACTATCTGCCTCACAATCATTCTGATCATGGTCATGAGCGGAAAAGTAGCTCCCGTAGCCAGTAGAGGCGCTCTCTGGTTTCTCCAACTGCCTGAGAAGCTCGTCAAACTGCTTCTACACCGCTAACCTGAAACACGCCCGCGCTTCCTACCAGCGCGGGCGTACTTGTTTCTATTTCACTGACGAAAAACTCAAAATGAGATACACTTTCATTGTTCTTTATGCCCGCCTTCGACGTCGTGACGATTGGTTCTGCTACCCAAGACGTTTTTTTGAGCAGCCAACATTTTGAAGAGGTCAAAAATATTTACGCTCCAGATGGACTGGACGCCTGCATTCCTCTTGGTTCAAAAGTAGAACTTGATGATATTCATTTTGCCAGCGGTGGAGGCGCAACTAATGCCGCTGTGACATTTGCGCGTTTTGGACTAAAGACCGGATGCATGAGCCGCGTAGGCAAAGATGATGCCGGTTATCTTATCCGCAAAGAATTAGAGAAAGAAAAGATCACCCCTGTCAGCCTGCAGGAAGATAGCAAATTTAAGACCGCCTATTCCGTGGTCATTGTTGCCGGATCAGGCCATCGCGCTATTGTGACCTATCGTGGTGCCTCAGCACACCTGAACCCATCACGTATCCCATGGAAGACACTCAATACTCGGTGGCTTTATATCACCTACGTGAGTGGCAATCTTGAACTCCTCCGCCGCCTCTTTGTCTTTGCTGAAAAAACTAAAACACTGATTGCCTGGAACCCAGGGGCGGCCGAACTTCACCATGGACTGAAGAAACTCGCGCCATTTTTAGCACGCACCCAAGTCCTGATCTTAAATCGTGAAGAAGCGGCCCTGTTGACTGAGCTTCCACCCCGCCATCTGGATGACATTTTGGCCCATCTCTCTTTGTACCCGCGCCAAGCTCTCGTTGTCACAGATGGAGAACGTGGAGCCTACGTACGCGCAGAACATGAAACACTCTATGCTCCGGCGTTACGTGCCAAACGCGTCAATACAACAGGGGCAGGAGATGCTTTTGGCAGCGCGTTTGTGGCGGCGTTAATCAAAAAACGGACGATCAAGGCAGCACTCCAAACGGCAATGTTAAACGCCATTAGCGTTGTTTCCCATATGGGCGCCAAGGCTGGCATCTTACATAGAACGCCAAGTCGGTTTGACCTCTTGGGAGTCAAGGTGTGTACAAAAAAAGTATGAAACCACGCATTTTTATTACACGCTCACTACCAGATGCTGGACCAAAAGTACTTAAGGCCGCCGGTTATCAGGTTGATATTTTCGAAAAGGACCAGACGGTGCCAAAAAAAGAGTTATTGAAACGTATCTCAGGATGCGATGCACTTATTTCCCTCCTGACAGATCCCATTGATGCCGAAATCATGGATGCCGCTGGACCAAACTTAAAAATCATTGCCAACTATGCCGTTGGTTTTGACAATATCGATGTTCCCGCCGCAAGAAAACGGAATATTATCGTAACCAACACACCCGCACCGGAAGTCAGCGAAACCGTTGCAGAACATGCTTTTTCCCTTATCCTCGCCCTTGCCCACCGTATCATCGAAGCTGATGAATATGCGCGTGCAAAAAAATACAAAGGATGGGCTCCAGAGCTTCTCCTCGGAACAGACGTCTACGGAAAAACTTTGGGCATTATCGGGCTCGGCCGTATCGGGCAAGCACTCGCAGAACGCGCCGTCAAAGGATTTAAAATGAAGTGCGTGTATAGCGATCTCAAACCAAGCAAAGCATTTGAAAATGAATTTGATGCGCAATTTTTATCGCTCGAAGAACTCCTACAAGCTTCTGATTTTGTCAGCCTCCACGTTCCCCTTCTGCCATCGACACATCACCTGATCTCCACAGATGAATTCAGCCTCATGAAAAAGACAGCCTTCATCATTAACACTGCCCGCGGCCCTGTGATTGATGAAAAAGCACTTCTGCGAGCACTCCGAACACGCCGAATCGCTGGAGCGGGGATTGATGTTTACGAGAATGAACCCGCTATCGATGCTGATATCTCAGACAATCTGGAACTCAAGCAGTTCTCCAATGTGGTGATGACACCACATACGGCCAGCGCGACCATCGAGGCGCGTCAGGCCATGAGCAAACTTGCCGCCGATAACATTATTGCCGTGCTCTCGGGCAAACCACCACTCACGCCCGCAAAATAAAAGGACTTACGTATTTGACGCTCTGCTTTGTCAAAAACCTCCGGTGCTCAACGGCGTATGTTTCAATACGCCTTGCTGCGCTCCTCGGTTTTTCCTCGCATAGCATCCAAATACGTAAGTCCTAAAACATTAACAATTGCAGACTACTTTTCTCCCCCCGCATTGTAAGCAAAAGTTGAAATGATCGTATCCAAGACAGGCTTTGCTTCTTCTGGTTTATAGGCAATACAAGTACTACCGCTGATTGAGAATTGATACTGATCAATAAACTTACAATTGAGCGCTCCCGCTGAATATAAGCGCTTCTTTAGAGAGATGACGATGTATTGTTTGTCCTTCTTTGTCGTGTAGTAGTCCGTGAGGTAAGTACTACCTGCTGCAGAATCTGTATAAGAGGTATGACAGAAACTCACGCCATTTACATCTTTTGTTTCTGACTGGCCATTTTGGTTCATCTGCGAGGTATAACATCCATCCTTGATAGCCGAGTCATCCTCTTTCACGAACTGCACACCCCACTGTGGGGCATAGGCGCCTTTGGTCGGATACTTGAAGGAAAAATGGAGCGCATTATTTGTATACGTCTTCCAGGTACTGTCGACTGTCACAGGCGTCGACGAGGTTGAGGTTGAGGTTGATGTTGGGGTTGGCGATGTTGAAGTCGTGCTCGAGGTTGGATTCGACGAAGGCTCGGTCGTGGTCGCGGGCGGAGTCGTGTACGTGGATGTTGGAATCGAGCTATTCGTATTAGTATTCTCGTTTGTGTTTGTGCTTACAGAGTTAGTATCGGTGTTCGAAGACAAACATCCTGCACCGAATAATACCACCAAACCCAGGGCACCGATGAGTTTTTTCATAAAATAAAGATGAGGTGATGAATGTTTTATTTCTTTACCGTACACCTATTCTATTAACTTTCAAGTTCAGCTTGAAAAGCGCACCTTTCCACGTTTAGATATTTGGCATAGATGTTCTCGCCTCTCTCATTCACTTACAAAAAAATCTATGGCTCAACAATCCAACGTATCAGCTGCCGATGTTCAGCTTTATCTCAAGGGAATCAGTTACCCAGCGCATAAACAGGACCTGATCGACACAGCGCGCGATGCTGGGGCACCATCTGAGATCATGCAGACAATCGAACAATTACCGCAAGATGAGTTTGGCGGACCACAGGATGTCATGAAGGCCTTTGGTGAAGAGAAATAATAAGAAAACCCCCGACAGCGGAACTGTCGGGGGTCCAGATAACCAAGAAATATCACGCTACGCTAAGGCGGCCATCCGGATCTTTGGCAAGGATCTCTCTCAGCTCTTCTCCCGAGAGCGTCTCCTGCTCCAGGAGACGATTCACGACGAGCTCAAGCCGTGCACGGTTCTCGCCAATGATCGCCCTAGCCACGTTCTCTGCCTCTGTGAGCAACTGACCGATCGCTCGATCCATGGTCGCCTGTGTTGCTTCGGAGGGCACATAGCTATCCTCTTCAACGAGCAACACAAGCGATTCCCCCATGCCCCATTGGGTAGCCATGGCGCGTGCAATACGCATGGCCTTAGCGAGGTCATCAGCGGCGCCGGTGGATACGTCCCCGCACCCGATCTCCTCAGCTACTCGGCCACCCAGGAGCATGGCCAGCTTGGCCTTCAGCTGTCTCCGTGTAAGAAGTCCGCCCTCTTCACCTGGATCTGGCCGCTGCATCATGAATCCACCAGCCTGGCCACGACCCACGATCGAGACCTTGTGCACACGGGCACCGTCGCCAGCCAACTCGCTTACCAGCGCATGACCAGCCTCGTGGTATGCCGTGATACGCTTTTCAGCAGACCCCCGATCCTCACCCGAACGAGTCAAACCGAGCATCACGCGATCCATGGCATCCTGGATGTCCTTCAGGCTCACCTGGTTTTTGTTACGGCGCACAGCGAGCATCGCTGCCTCATTGAGCAGGTTGGCCAAGTCAGCTCCGGCGAAACCAGAGGTGAACGCGGCTACCGTAGCTAGATCGACGGCTGTGTCGAGCTTGACGTTCTGTGCATGCAGCCGCAAAATCGCTGTGCGCCCCTTCACATCCGGTCTGTCAACTTGGATGATACGGTCGAACCTTCCAGGGCGCAAAAGCGCCTCATCAAGCGCATCAAGGCGATTGGTCGCGGCCAGCACAATGACGGGATTCGTCGTCGAGGATCGGTCGATGCCATCCATCTCCGCTAGAAGCTGATTCAGCGTGCTGTCGTGTTCCCTCGTTCCGCCCGTGCTCGGTCCATCATTCCGCATCTGTCCGACGGCATCGAGCTCGTCAATAAAGACAATGCACGGAGCAGAACGCCGAGCCTCTTCAAAGAGATCCCGAACCCGTGCTGCCCCAACACCAACGAACATCTCGACGAACTCAGAGCCAGACAGGTGGAAAAATGGCACGTTCGCTTCACCAGCAACCGCACGCGCCAACAGGGTCTTCCCAGTCCCAGGCGGACCAGCCAAGAGGATCCCTCTGGGAATGCGCGCACCGATCGCTGCGTAGGCTGCATGGCCGTCCAAAAAACCTACGATTTCTCTCACTTCCCTGACGGCCTCGTCAATGCCTGCTACATCTTGGAAGGTCACCTCAACATCTCCCGAAGCCACGCGCTTCATCAACGCTTTTTTCGTCTTTCCCACTTTGTGTGACAATAGCCACCATGTAAAGAAAAGAATGAGGAGGCTGGGCAGGAGCCACCCAATGAGCGAAAGCAACTTTCCCCACCATCCGCTCACAAGCTCCGGCTTCTTTCGGTACTCCACATGGCTACCTTCCAAAAACTCGGTGAGGTCTTTGTCTTGACTGACCAGGTCAGCGACCCAGCGCATACCATCCTTCCCGATGCCCACCAGCTGCTCTTCGCCGATCTCGACAGTTGCCATTTCCCCCTTGGCGATCTTCTGCTTGAGGGTACTGTAGCTCACCCGAGACTCGCTGTGCCGGTTGAACGTTATACGGGTATTGAAGATGAAAAAGAATGTGCCCACCAGAGCCAACACCCACCAAAAACGCACAACAAAACTTTTGATCTTCTCCCACATGGTGCACTTCCTTTCTGGGATTACTTTCCCCTATGGTTTCAGGCCGAATGGCCTAGTTGATGATTTGAAAGAGCGGTTCAAAAAATTAACAAAAAATACTCTTTCGGTCAAGGTTGTGCTCATTGAGATTGAAATCTTCGATCCGAACATCAAACATCTTAATTTGATAATCAAATCGAAGGCCCCAGCACCATGAGTGACACGATGCTGGGGTTCGAACTACTGCGGCATGATCCCGTGCTTCTTTGCGTGATCCAACGCCGCGTAGGCATCGGTGAAGTAGGCAGTCTGGCCACTCCACGAGCCATTCCTATCAAGACCATCAGGCTCCGAGAAATCGAGCCCATTTCGCCCAACATACCACCGGCCCTCTCGTCCCTCCACGAAGCCTCCGCGGAGCGCGAAGTAACCATTTCTGAGAGCGCGGAGGCAACTCCTGAGCCATTCTTCGTGCATGTCTCTCCCGGCGGTTTATCGAGCCGCCGGCTCCTTAGCGAGTCCGCTTCTCCTTCGTCCTCCACGGCGGTCCGCCGTGACAGACTCAGGTTCATCGCTCCTCGATGGTTCATCCCTGATGAGCCAGAGCTGAACGATCCAAGAACTGATAGATACACCCTGTCCCACATCAGTCCGGCAGTAATACCTCTCGCTTTCAGCGAGGGGCTCGACGAGAGAGTTGTCAAACTTCTTCGCCAAATTTGAAAGACAAAACTGCCGAACTTATGTGGAACAAGATACTATGCGAGGATTATATTTTGGTCATTTCAGAAAGAATTAACTCGATCCAAAATCTGCATAACATAATGCAATACTCCTCCTCAATCGAACCATGAAACTTTTTATATCTTCATAGATCGATCGAAGAGCCCAGTGTTGCGAGTTGCATGCAACACTGGGTCTCGAGTAGCTTCTTCGGTATTTTTTCAGGTCCCGTTATCCTGCGCCATACGGATTGAAGAATCCGAGATGACGATTTGGTTGGCGAATCTGATGGTGATCAGACTCTAGCCTTCCTTCGCTCTCCTCATCCATTTGGGATCAGAAAGCGCTTTGGAAAGAACAACTACACCTTCGCTTCCGACTCGCCCCTCCCTTCCGGGAGGAGCTAGCGCCGGAGGGGCGAGCTAGCTAACGCGGCCCTCGAGGAGGGCGCGCAGCTTGGCAACGATCCTGATTCGATCCTCGCGAGGATGCGTTCCCTCGCTGTACAGCGAGGCCTCGTACTCGAGAATCGCGAGGCGATCCGCCACCTCGTGCATGGCCGCGGCGATCAAGACTGCCGGGAGGCCATCCTTGAAGCGGATAGCACAACCCTCCGGGCTCTTCCCGGTGGCATGCCATTCGAGGATATGCCCCGGAGAAATGGTCCCGCAGGCCATCACCCCGGCGAGATCGCCGAGGTAACGCTCTTCCCCACTCTCGAAAAAGCACGAGAGCATCCAACGCCGTACTGACGGATGCCTCGCGACCATGAACACGACAACCCGCTCCTTGAGGAGCGCATCATCCACGCCACCGGTACTCACACGATAGAAAGGAGCGGGCGCCATCAATACCGAATTCTCTGATCACGGAAAAACCTTTTTGAGCCGTTTGATAATCCACACTCGCCAGATAAGACAAAAGCTGAATCTGCTCGCGCAACGAGAGATCACGTAATGAAATGCCCATGTCACGCTCGATCAACACGCGCACAGCTGGACGATGAATTTCTTGAAGGAGAACCGCGGCATCAACACCCTCGCCCGATTTCACTCCTCTTGGCATGAGCTTTTCATCCCCTTCGAAATTTTCGAATAAATCAAAGTGCAACTCTTGGTACTGACTCGCCTGTTTTATCTGAGCGATTTTTTCGCGTAACTTATGGACGAATTCCGGATCAGACGGAACCGGTTTTTGACTCCTCCACCAACCAAGCCACGGATCATCTTTGAGATGCGGGACGAGTTGCGCGTCCACAAATTGGATCACCCGCGGAAAATAATAGGCTTGATGCGCGCGATCTGAGGTGAGATATGCTTCGAGAGATACCACCGGAGACGAAGGAGGCGCGTTCGTTGCTCGCTCATCTAATGTTTTATCCACCAATGCAAAGCTTTGCGGCATGAGTGATTGGTCAAAACTTGCAATCGCATCTCTCGAAACGCGTTGATATTGCGATTCTACATATGATCCTTCGTCCGGGATCAATCGAGAGGCAAGCCGTCTATCTTCGGCATAAAATTGTTCTTCCGCCTTCTCTACCATCCGCCCAGCAGACCGATCTCCTGGTCGCCACAAGACCATTCCGTGATAATCTTGCTCCTCCGACGCTTGTTCTAATCTTTCGAGAGCAACCTGAGCGGCATAAAATGTAAATGGAGACTGCTCTATATTTCGTGCCTGCTCTTCTACAAATGTTCGTACCGCATTAAAATGCATCGTCCGCCCACCCTTGAGCAGCAGCATCAGCTCCGATGGTTACCAAAAAGTTCAAAAAATCAAGCTTTTGATCAATCGATCCGGCGGCGTACGCTCGTTCCAAAACAGCTGAACGATACTCGGGATCGCAATACTGTAATTCGTATCCAAGCTCACCAACCGTGGACGGTGCGATCGTTCCTTGCGCCTCGGGAATACGAGACAGAAGCGCAGAAAAAAAGAGCTGGTCAGGAAACGAAAGGAGGTTAAAGATGCTCGGACTAACCGAGAAGGCAACTTCTCGCAAATTCTGAAGGTACCCAGCCAGCGATTTTCGTGAATCAATGTCTCGCCTCTTTTCTTTTACGAAATGGATCAATTCTTGAAAAAAGACCTGCATTGCATCGCGGACCTTTTTTTCAATTCTTCCATCTTCCCCAAGGGGGACGTCAAAGCGTTCTAATAACTTTTCTTGGAATTGAAACACATCCACCTCTTGAAATCCACTTTTCCATGTTTCTTTAAAAAAAGCCTTCGCCAAATCTGGCATCCGGTCAGGATGATCTTTTTTCCCCTCCTGTCGCATCGGACGTAAATGCTCTTGCATGGGATTTATTATATCAAAACCATCACTTTCGAGGCAGAAAACCCCATTTCACTATTGACCGATATTGGGACCAAGTAGGATTCACCGAACCAACGAAAATAAAAATGGACGACTTTGCCGTTTCATCTTAAAATAGATTAACACTATCAAACAGCCATGATTATGCTCGGACCCGCACATCGTCTTGATCGACCAATAAGAAGAGAACCAACGACTTCTGAAATTATTGTTAACTATGGACTTATATTGGAAAAGTTTGAACGTCAGGCTCTTTTTAGCACTCCCCCGACAACGCCGCAAAACCTAGCCGCCGAAGCGGCGAGCATCAAACAGCAATTTCGACATTATGGTATTCGAGAAATAGAGTTCCAACCCTTGGATTTTTACGTCGCAGCCGCTTGGCATGGGGAGGCCCTCATGTACAGAAATGCATTTCTTGCTTTTGCCGCAAAAGAAACGGTCTCAATAAAAAATCTAAAACCAGAGGATATCGCTGCTATTTATATTCGCTTCCCAGATCGTGAAAAACTTGAACAATCGGAAACAATGGCGGCCAAATCCTATCAGGAGGCTAGAGTCGGAGCCTGGAAAACAGGACATTTTGCAGACAGGCTGCAAGCTGAACTCCTTGCTATCGACCTAGAAGATGGACGCATCACGCGCCACAAAGGCAATGCCGCGGCTGCTGCAAAGGAACGCCAAAAGCTTCTGAAGCAGCTTCAAAGCGTTATCGAATGCCTCCCAACATCTGGCAGACGGTCCGAGATGGAGCTTGTTTACCTCCTTAGAAACTGGGCGATAGAGAGTGGCGTCTCTCATCTGGTACAGGTTGAACACGGACTACCCCAAGAAGATATGGCGCGACAAAAGATAGATATCCGGTTATTAGTCGGGGATCTACAAATTCCATTACAAATAAAAACGGAAACGCATGATAATTACCGCACAGAATTTTACCGCCGGGTGCGTGCAAAGGCAGCGCTCTCCGTCATGGGCACCGGAACAAATCTTGTCTGTATAGACACAGAAGCGCTCAGTGCCACTTACGCCCTCACCGTACATCCACCAATAGCGCAAGGAGAAAAGCTGAAATTTGCGGCAGCAAAAAAAGCCGTCCTCAACACCTTACTTGAGGGCATGCCAGAAGAAGGACGCGCGCTTCTTGAAGAGCTTCTGTTTCCCGTGAAGAAAGAAAAGAAGTCACCAGCAAAAGAAAAAGGGAAAAAGACAACCCTAGCATTTGCTCTTAGAAATAGCGGTGTGCCAATACTTAGGAAGTTTGGCCTGCTTGGAAACGATATTAGCGCTCAGGCCATTCTGAAAGCCAAGGAGCGGCTACAAGAACTTTTTCCATCCATCCTCAGCGTTCTTACGACAGAAGCTGAATATCTCACTCCCACCGATGATCAACTTAAAAAATTAAAGGCGGCTTTAGAAGAAAAAGCCGCCTAACACCTCCTCTCGTTTAGTTGGTCGTTTCTGGAGCGCTAGAAGAAGGGCAACCCAGGTATGCAGGCACGGGCATGCCGCGTCTCACGAAGGCCGCGATCGCCGATTCCCTGGCCGTGACCGAGGGACGAACCACGATCACAATGATTCCCGACTTGCCCTGAGTACCGAGGAACAACTTATTGGTCTCCTTTCTCCCCTATTTGTTAGCAAAGCTTTCCATGACTCGCAGGAAAAGTCAACGAGCGTCCTGAGAGTCCCCCTCTTTTTGGGCCCCGAGGATGAGTTCTCGGACGTTTTCCCCATGGAGCCATAGTTTATTTACGCTGCTGCTCAAGACCGCTGACACCATCCACTATTTCTACGCTGATATCGCCTGATGCAATCAGCTGGGCCGTTCTCTGAACCCGTGCACTATAATCGGATCACCCTCTTTCAGGTATCCCCAGCTTCCCCCTTTCACAAGAACAACGGTTCGCACCATGTCATACCTCCTTGACTCTGCTCTCAAGGTGACCATCATTGGGGGTAAAACCCTAACAAACACCCTGAGTCGAGGTACAAAATGTCAAATATCTTTGAAAGAGTCAACCGCAAAAGATAACAAAATCCTATTGTGTGGCTGAATTTTGTTGGTAAACTACTATCAGTCGACTTCGAAGCTTCTTTCCGGAGATAAGAAAACGCACCTCGACCGAAGCCGAGGTGCGGCTTCTTGTCGAGGTGCGTCGCGCGCGTTACTTGATGTAGCCCTGTTCTCAGCAGAGCTTGCGAGCTTCGGTGCCGGTCGCCTGCTCGCACCATCGGACCTTCACCTTCCTAGCCTCGCCCTCGGGGGCGATGACGGCGGGAGGCGCCTTGTCCATGTCGGTCTCCTGGATAGTGACGCTGCCCCGTAGGACACCCCATGCC
>CAYPSC010000005.1:0-7163 GCA_964413385.1 uncultured Gammaproteobacteria bacterium
GAATGGATACGAATTATCTTCGGGATCCATCCGTATCCATCAGCGTGAACTGCAAAATAAAATTTTCGAACTCCTTGGACTTGATCCGGCTCTTATTCAGGCGCAGTTCGGTCATATGCTTGAGGCGTTTGAATATGGGGCTCCTCCGCATGGGGGCATGGCACCTGGTATTGATCGTATCGTCATGCTCTTGGCGAATGAACCAAATATCCGCGAGGTGATCGCTTTTCCAAAGACGGGGGATGCACGCGATCCGATGATGGGAGCGCCGAGCGAGATTGAGAAAAAGCGACTGGATGAAGCGCATATTAAACTGAGCCAGTAAGTTGATCGTTGACGGTTAGCGTCAGGTGTACGGGCTATGAGCTATTCTGTCCATATTGAGCATTTTGATGGGCCATTAGATCTACTGCTTCAGCTGATTGAATCAGAGAAATTAGAGATCACGAATATTTCGTTGATGCAGGTGACAGAACCCTTTGTGACGCATGTGCGTCAAAATCAAGGAAAGATTCCACTGGAGGATTTAGCGGATTTTCTCGTTGTGGCTGCTAAGTTGGTTTATCTTAAGTCGAGGGCGCTTTTACCGTCTTTGAGCGATCCATCGCTTGAAGAAGGACCGGATTTGGAATCGCAATTACGTCTTTATAAAACGTTTGTGCAAGCGGCTGATCGGTTTGCGGCAATGGCGAAGGAACAACGGATGTCTTATAACCGGGCGAAGCGCGCGGTGATGGTGGCCGAAGTGGGATTTGTGCCTCCAACGGGTGTGACCGGAGGCGTCCTGCAGGAAATGTACCAAAAGATTATTCGTCGATTGGAGCCGCTGATTCATTTACCAAAAGCAGCCATCGAACGCGCGGTGACGATTGAAGAAAAAATTCAGGAGCTTGGGGCACGCGTCCGTGCATCGCTCAAGACATCATTTCACCATTTTTTAACAGAGGCCCATGATCGCGGTGAGATGATTGTCTCGTTTCTTGCGCTTCTTGAATTAGTTAAACAGCGGATGGTCAAGGTTGATCAGAAAGATCTTTTTCATGATATTCATTTGGAAAAAGTATAATATTTATGACCAGTCTTGAATCAAAATTAGAAGCGATTTTGTTCGCGGTTGCGCAACCGTTGGCATTGCGCCGCTTGTCAGAGTTGACAGGGGCAAACGCGGACATGGTGAAAGAGGCACTTGAACGCTTAACGGAACGGTTAAAACAAGAAGAGAGTGGTTTGCAAATCATCTTGCACGGGCAAGAAGCAGAATTGGTCACGCGTCCGGAGGTGTCAGAGGTTGTGCGCCTGACATTGAAACAAGAAACGCAGGGAGAATTGACGCGGCCTTCATTGGAGACGCTTGCCGTATTGGCCTACCGTGGGCCGTTAACACGACCTGAATTGGAACAGATCCGCGGCGTGCAGTCAGCCCTCATTTTGCGTAACTTAATGATGCGTGGATTGGTGGAGATGAAAGAAGATGTGCGGTTGGGTCAGCCGGTGTATGCCGTCACTATGGAATTCCTCAAATATTTAGGCGCGGACTGCGTAGAATCATTGCCGAATTATGATCAACTTCGGTCGAATACATCTGTCGAACAAGTGTTGGATGAGTTGAATGTGCCCAAAAATCCACCAACAGCCTCGACGGTCGCGATTTGATTCGTTATTCTATCTGCGTCATGTTTGCTCAATCTCTGATCGCGCTTGTCGGCTTGCTATCTGTCCAGGCTATAAAAGATACGGCGGCGCCCGCATGGGGAACTTCTGTGGTTGTGGCGTCTGTCGCGAGTACGTCGTTTGGCGTTCCTGGCCCGGAAAAAAAGAATCCGGATTCTTTTGGCGTGGAAATCACGGCTCGCTCTGGTGTTGTGATGGATATGGCAAGCGGACAATTTTTGTTTGAGAAGGATGCTAATGGCGCCTATCCCATCGCGAGTCTGACAAAGCTCATGACGCTCATGACGTTTTTGGATATGCATCCGGATTTGGATCAAGAGGTCACGATTGCGGCAGCGGATCAGGATCCAGGGGAAAAGGTGGTGTTGTATACCAATGATCGGTTTACGCGCCGGCAGTTATTGCGAGCGGCGCTTGTGGGTTCGGTGAATGCGGCGGCCAGTGCGCTGGCGCGGTCAACGGGTGATATGCCAGGATTTGTGCGAGCGATGAACGATAAGGCACGATCGCTGAATATGCGCCATGCAATGTTTATCGATCCGACGGGATTGGATCCACGCAATCAAGCGTCTGCCAAGGATGTAGCGCTCGCTTTGCGTGCAGCGTTGTCTTATCGCGAGATTCGAGAAGCGACCGAGCTGGATCAATATGATATTACGGGAAAAGTGACGAATAAGCCGTATCATATTAAAGCGACTAATCTCCTGTTGAATTCTTTTTTGAATAAAGATCCTTACCGTATTGTGGTGGCAAAAACAGGGACACTACCCGAAGCCGGGTACTGCCTGGCGCAAGACACGCGCAACGCGGGCGGGCACGAGATTATCGCGGTTGTTTTAGGAAGTGAAAATCATTTCGCTCGTTTTCAAGAAGCAAAGGCATTAACCGCATGGGCGTTTCAGAATTTTGAGTGGAAATAATAGGAGGAATATGATGATTGGTATTGATCTTCGGTGTTTGTCAATGGATGGTTCGCCGGGCGCGGGTGTTGCCCATGTCGCACGCGGATTATGGCACGCATTGATGACTCGACGCGATCTGGAGATTGAATGGCGGGCATTTATTCCGCGCGGAGCGAATGTCTGTTCGCTATCTGGTGCTATGGTTTCTTTACCGGATGACTCGGGGAGCTCGTTACGCCAAGCGCTGTCTATCCACCGCGTAGATGCGTTACTCGTTCCCAGTGGAGCGGTTCCTTGGGGTGTTCGCATCCCTGTGTATCCGTGGGTGCATGACCTTGCTATTTTTGAGCATCCAGAATGGTTTCCGCAATCATGGTTTAAACGTCAGTTGACGACACGATTATTTTCACGAGGCTTGCGTCATGCTCGACATGTTTTTACGGTTAGTGAGGAAACAAAGAGACAGCTTTTGCGTCACGGGTTTGCCTCTCAAGACATTACGGTGGTTTATCCGGGTGTAGACTTGAAATATGAACCTTGGAACATGGAACGAGAAGGATTTGCTTTGATCCATGGAACCGTCGAGCCGCGAAAAAATATTCCTTATATCGTCTCTCTTTGGCCGCGCGTTTGCGAACGGCTCGGGCGAACGGTACGTCTGGTTATTAGCGGGAACGAAGGATGGGGTCAGGTGAGAATTGATTACGTTCCCGGCATCGAACGCATGGCACGCGTATCTGATGAAGAACGTGAGCGGTTGATAGCTTCGGCTTCTATGGTATTAGTTCCATCCTTCTATGAGGGTTTTGGCATGACGGCTGTTGAAGCGATGTCAGTAGGGACGCCGGTGATTACAAGTGACGGAGGGTCGCTCGCGGAGGTTGTGGGGGATGGGGGGGTCGTCTTGCCCCTTACACAATCAGAGAAATGGGTTGAAGCCATTGTAAGGTTGTTTCAGGATGCAGCGTTTCATCAAGAGTGGGTTGATCGGGCAAGAAAACGGGCAAGGGCTTTTTCGTGGGATAAGGTCGTAGGAACAATGATGGCAGAAATACAAAAACTATAAAAATATCACCCACAATAGGGTGATATTTTTATGGTAGCGGGGGCCGGAATCGAACCGGCGACCTCGGGCTTATGAGTCCCACGCTCTAACCTGCTGAGCTACCCCGCCATATGCTCGGCGTTGCGAGCTGGCACATTGTCGAAGCCTCTGGCCTCGACTCGCGCTCTGCTCGTCGCCTGCGCTTAACTCGCTTTGCGAGTTAGTAGTCGCATTTCGATCAAGAAAAGCGTGAGTAAGATAGCAATTTTTTGCCTAAATAGCAAGTCTCGATTGCCAAATATCGAAATTTTGGATAGTCTCTTTGGGAGTTCTATGTTTGTCACGACTCACGCGGCTTTAGGTGCATTGGTGGCGGAGGCTTTTCCTGGCCATCCGGTTTTGGCGTTTGTTTTGGGCATGGCTTCGCATTTCATTACAGATATCGTGCCGCACGGTGATACGGGCTTGTACAAAGGTTACGTGGCGGGGTCAAAAGTAAAACGGGCTGTGGCGTATGTGGTGATCGATTCCGTTGTTGCTATATTGTTTGTTCTTTTTTTGTTTAATACGCATTTGTTCGAAAATCGTCTTTCTATTTCGCTTGGAATCGCGGGCGGCGTTCTGCCTGATTTACTCGTCGCGGTATACGAGTTATTTCGTGTACGAGGGCTCAAATGGTTCCATCGCGTTCACTTCTTTTTTCATAATATGGTGAGCGGTCGATGGGGCGATTTGAGTTTTCCATCTGGATTTGCCATGCAGATCCTCTTCCTTGCGGCTTTGTTAACGCGGTTGGGTTGATCCTTATATACCTTTACGGTTTATCTTTTGAAGTTGGATTCATTGACATGAGATAGTTTTTTTTGTAATCTACGGGCACGTTGAAATTGAAGCGGGGTAGAGCAGCGGCAGCTCGCCAGGCCCATAACCTGGAGGTCGCCGGTTCAAATCCGGCCCCCGCAACCACGTGAGACACGTCGAGACACCGACGTGTTTTGCGTTTTTGTGGGTGAACTTGAAGATACGGCTGAACTATCGAATCAAGATTTGAGTCAAGAGATTTTTTTGGCTGCTAGACGCGGTGTTTTATAAAGAATGTTTCATATAAAAAAATTATATTTGGGGAGCTCTTTTTTTCGCGTGTCATAACTATCTTTATTCAATATTACGTTGGTATATTACCGGTATACTCGTAGGGCTGTGCGAGCAAACTTGTGCATCAAGGATGAATGAAGCAAAATGAAACCAATAAACATTTATACATATGAAACCAGAAGAACAAAAAATTTTATTATCCGTTCTACAAAAGGCTGGTACGGACGAATATGAAAGCAAAGCCTATTTAGCACTCCTTTCTTTTGGGTATGCCACGGTGCAACAGATCGCTCGAAGAGCGAATCTAAACAGGGCTTCCTGCTATGCGGTTCTTGATCGCTTGAGTAAGAAAGGTTTGGTCGGAAGAGTAAAAAAACAGGGCAAGAATTATTTGGTGCCGGTTTCTCCTGAACGAATTTTGGAAATACAAAAGGAAAATACTAAAACGATCGAAAAGCATATTCAATCGTTAACCAAAATTCTGCCTTCCGTAAAATCAGAACCCAATGTAAGCATTTTTGAAGGGAAGGCAGGATTAAAATCCGTCTTGTCCATGATATTAAATGAGGCTAAGGAAGTTTGTATTTTTGGCGATGGTGATGCTTTCAAAAAAGCCATCCCCGGCTGGACTGAACGATATGCGAAAGAAAGGCAAACACGAAAGATTAAATCAAAACTCATCTTGAAGGACACGGAAGGCGCAAAGCTGTCTGCGAGACGCGTTTTAAATAGAACGACGGAGGAACACACTTTAACAAGTATTCGTTTATTACCGGGTGCATATACTATCGTCGGCGGTTTCGATACATACAATGACAAAGTTATTTTTTACTCCTTTGAAGAAAATGCGGTTGCGATCGTTATTGAAAGTCACATTATTGCTACCCTCGCAAAAACGATTTTCGATATCCTCTGGAACGTTGCAGAAAACTATAACAACACCTTGATCCGATAAATTTGAATCCATAGATTTGAGACGCCAAGGGGGGGTGTTTTGCTGTTTTTCAACAACAACAAAACAATCGCTTACTGTAGCTCTTTTTGAGGGTATTTTTTATAAAACTCGGTATAAAATATTTTTTTCTTACAAAGAGAGACATACTTCAAGCGTTCAGACAAGGAGAAGACCATGATCCACGAGAACGAGTTCACGGATAGACATGGCCGGAAGCATATCATCTATTCCAGTTGCCCCGTCGACGAATACGAGCTCCAGTCATTTTTGGACAAGGAGTGCCGAAGAATATTTCGTGAGGCCGATGAGCACTGGGGCGGCTGCGTTAGGCTCTACAAGGGGCATCTCGCGCCCCTGCTGGATGGGCACGGTGAGAAAATCTACGAACTCATGGACATAGCTCAAGACGCGTGGAACAAGGCCAAAGAGGCACACAAGACGCTCGACTACACGAACGCCTATAAAGAAAGATCCATCATAACAGATGCGTTCGAGAAACTCGTGGATCTCTTGCGTGGCAGCATCTTCCGCCCTTTGCAGAGAGTAGATCCCTCCGATATCTGATGCTCTAGCGCCCATTGGGTACTTTCCCGACGGGCGCTGCTGTTTTTTGATACTACTTAGAGTTGCCCACCTATTGTCCACGAGATGATGGGTTGAATAAATCTCTTTTATTAGCCAAATATTTAAGTTTAACCATTGACAAAAGCCCATTTTTCTGCTATTTTATTGCGATTCTGAGACTGGAGGAGATGCTACAAACTAAGCTTAAACTTGGGTTGCGACATTTCGTCCGGTCGCGTCAATCGTGACGCTTGATCGGGCACGGACTTCGACAAGCAAAACATCAGATCAACAGCGAAAGGATGGGAATCATGAACCGCATCGCCAACCTCATCAAGAAGAACCCGTACGGAACCATGGTGTTCATCGTCCTCGCCACCCTCTTCGCCGAGCCCTTCTTCTTCGGGTGGGGCCAGAGCATCCAGCTCTTCTCCGTCAGCGTCGAGAGCTTCCTATTCTTCGGCCTCTGGCGGAAGATGTGGAAGGGCGCGTTCGCGGTGCTCGCCATCGGCATCTTCGGCTTGCTTTTCGCCGGGTGCAAGAAGGAGCTGGCTAAGACCGATGGCACTCCGATCTCGATCTGCGCCAGACATCCGGCGACGATCAGCCTGCACGGCCCCCTCTACGGAGACGTGACAACGGTCGAGCTCATGGGTGGCTACGCCTGCACCGAGGTGGTGCTCAAGCGGCAGATCCCCGATGACTTCGACATTCGAGCCATGTACGTCGTGCAGACGAGCGGCACCAAGCTCGACCAGATCGACGTGATGGTCGGCGGCAGGCGCAAGCAGGCCGAGCGCATCTTCCTGAAGGACGGCCGGTTCGAGTTCCGGATCGTCACCACGACCCCGAACAGCCCGCCCCTCTTCCAGGTCGAGCAGCAGTAGCGCCTCAACAACCCCGAGACAACAAAACCGAGAAAGGACGGTGG
>CAYPSC010000005.1:7173-14109 GCA_964413385.1 uncultured Gammaproteobacteria bacterium
CTACGATCTGCACCATCGTCGCGCTCTTCGCCGGATGCAGCTCCAAGCCGCTCGACAGCACGGTCCTCGGTCGCGGCCGGTCGGTGAAGATCGAGAACTTCACGATTGGAAGCGGCTCCCGGGAGTTCCACCGTGGCGACAAGTGCTGGTTGAATGAGGGGAGTACGATCATTGTCGTCGCCAAGCAGGAGAACCGGCCCACCCTCGAGTACCTGGTCAGCTACACCACCAACACCTGGGATCAGGGTGAGTGTCCCCAGGGAACCCTCTTCTCCATGGGTAGACACATGTTCGAGGAGGAGAAGCGGTTCAATGCCCAAAAGGCGGCCGACCGTGAAGCTCGGAACAAGATCGTGCGTGATCTGCTCTCACGTGCCGTTCGTACGCAGGGCAAGCTGATCGAGCGGTCGGTCACCGTCACGGTCGAGAATCCCAACGGCGCCACGAGCTTCCAAGGCCATGTCCGCCGCCAGGGCGCTCGCTGCTTCATCCTGCCCAGCTCGGAAGGCGGATCGATGCTCGTCGTGGGTCAGGTCGAGGGCGAGACCCTCTACGAATTCCGCGCCGACAAGGATCACGGCGGGTCTATCTGCTCGAATGGGACGCTGTTCTTCCTCAACAAGACCGCCGACAAGTAGCACCTTCACCTACGCTGCAACGACGCCCGTCGGGTATTC
The DNA here is from genome assembly GCA_964413385.1 of uncultured Gammaproteobacteria bacterium. Classification (GTDB taxonomy): domain Bacteria; phylum Patescibacteriota; class Patescibacteriia; order 2-12-FULL-60-25; family 2-12-FULL-60-25; genus VGLT01. The sequence continues at coordinate 7,851 of CAYPSC010000005.1, forward strand.
ACCTGGCGGGCGTTTTATATGCGTCATCTGTGGTATGGGTAGAAACTGTAGGCACCGTTAGGACTATCTCGATATGATAAGCTGCCCCCCTTCTCGAATCTTATGAAGGAGGTAGCTCATGGGCGATACATCCAGGACGTTCAGAATCGTGGTAGCGAACGAAGGACGCGGCCTCTGGTTCTCAGAGGAAGCTAGAGAGTGGCTTCGTCAGCAAGGGGTCGATGATCCCCGTAACTTGCCACGCCACGATCCGCGTCTCGTGGCCGTCGTCGAGAAGCTGGGAGATCGCGCTGGACAGAGGGACAATATGCGTAGACGGCCGATCATCCACGAGCTCAGAGGCAGACGTTACGCGATCCTACCACTCGAGGATCCAGCGTTCGAGTTCGTGCTCGAGCCGGACGATATCAAGTGGAGCAGCGCCGAGTAGCTTCCACTTTAACCGCATCCAAAGCAAGACCGCATCATCTCCGATGTATGCGCTCTTGTCTTCTGGGTGCGGTCTTTGCTTTACCTTTATCACTAGAAGTATAAAAAAGCTCCGATTTTTTGGATCGGAGCGTAGGCTATCATAGCGTGAGGTGTTGATCGTCGGCGAGCCGACGAAAGGTGGGAGAGATTTGATACAGCGCTTCGAGTGATGTCGCTTGCGCCTCGATTTGCGAGTCCCCGTTCCTGAGTTCGTCGATCGGGCGAAGAACCACGAATCTCTTGCAAAGATGCCGCACGGTGTCAAAACGATGAGCGATGATCATCGCTCCTGCGCCGCGTCCGAGTACTTCGGTAAAGCATCTTTGCACAGCCCGTTCGGTGGTCGAATCAAGTGAGCTTGTGGCTTCGTCTACGATCAGGAAGGGCGGGCGTTTGACGATAGCCGCACCGATCACGAGGCGTTGTTTTTCTCCTCCAGAGAGTTCGATACCACCTTCACCCACAAGGGTATCGAGTCCATGGGTGAGTCGGTGATGGAGCTGGAGCGATTGGATCAGTGCCCAGAGTTCATCGTCTGGTACCTTGCTACGTTCTTCAGTGGGCAGGCCATACGTGAGGTTATAACGTACGGTTCCGCTCAGGACCGTTGGGTGCTGAGGAATGTACCCAATGTGCTGCAGCCAACTTGCGAGCTTGATGTCACGGAGATCCCGATGGTTGATGAGGATGGCTCCGTGTTCTGGATCGGCCCCGCGCTGCAGGAGACTCATGAGCGTGGATTTCCCGGCTCCACTTGGACCAATGATGGCGATGACATCGCCCGGCGGGATTTCTAGATTGATTCCCCGCAGGACGGTGCGGCTCGTCTGACCGTTCCGTGTTTTTTTCTGGCTCGGATGGTAGGCATGAGAGACATCGTGGAATTTGATGTGGACGCCATTTTGCACTTGGAGTTCTTGTGCATCTGGTCGATCCGCGACATCCGGTTTCATCGTGAGTGCTTCGCGAAGCGATTGGATGGACGGCAGATTCCAGTTGATTCGGTGCTCAAACGCCCCAAGTCGCCAGATGTTGTCAATGATGTTGCTCATCCAGGTGAAGAGGGGAAAGAGCATGCCGAAATGTCGGTCGCCCACCCAGGCTTGCCAGACGCTCCAGATCATCACACTGATCAAGGCGCAGGCGCTGACGACGTTACGCAGGGTGCTCTGGTCTGCGAACCACAACCAAAAGCGACGATCTCTGTTGATCAGCTCGTTCCATTGATTGCGAATGTGCGTGACTTCTTCCTTCTCTTTTCCGAGGGCTTTGACGTACCTCACTTCGTCCCATCGTTCGACGCGATAACGGTCGAGTTCACGGAATTTCTCGTCCAAAGGGACACAGACCTCGGCCACACACTGGTTGAGGTAAAGCGCCCAACAGATGTAGATGGCGAGGAGGGCCGTTGTGATGCATCCGGCGAACGGGCTAATGAACCAGAGGGCGAGATAGGAGGTGGAGAGGAGAAAGATGATCTCACCTCCTTCGATCGGCAACATGTTGAGCGTTTCGTGTGACCGCGTTCTTCCGCGGTTGATTCCCGCCGAAGAGAGGGTCTCACGCTCACGCAAGTGTTGGCCGATGGATTTGGCAAAAAAGAGTTCGCTTGTGCGTACATCGATGGTTCCTTGGTTTGCCCCGAACATGATCTCTCGCGCATGACTTTCAAAGTATTGAATTCCACGGCGCAGGAGGAGGGCGAGGGCGATGCCAAGGAAGAACTGGATGACTTGCGAGGAGTGGTGAGCTTCCAATCCGCTGATCATCTTCCCTAGCATCCAGGGAACGCTCATGGAGATGACGTTCCCGATGCAAATGAAGATAATGATGCGTTTCGTCGCCTTTCTTCCTTCTTCACCGAGCAGTTCTTGCCACACCCACAGACACGCCTGCAGGCTTTTTTTGAAACCCTGGCGGTAATCATTGGGGTTGTTGGATTCTTGGTCCATGGACTTCTCCTTTGTTTGAGGTAGAACAAAAAAGATCTCTTGCGCTCCGCAAGAGATCTTTGAAGCTTAAGTTAGCAAAAACTTACATCATCAAAATATCTTGCCGAGCTTTCTGGACACAGAGGTCCACAAATCGCGCAATACCAAAACCGACGATGCGCGCATGCGCCCATTTTGGCTGAATAAAATAAGTGGGAATTGTCATAGTTTGTTTTGGCCCCGGCTCCTAAGAGGCGCTGGGCAGAATAATTTATCACTTTTTTTGAATCTGTCAACCCCTTGATATGCGGTTGATTTTTGGATTTATCAGCTTCTGATATTAATATCGTCTTACCTTATGGTTGTATATTGTGTTTTGGTAACGATCGGAATACATTGATGATGAGTTTTGGCAGGAGTATAAATGTAGATAAATCAAATGATATGCACAATGAAGAATTTAAAGTTTCTGGAGAAGATTTGTTACGGACGGTGAAGGAACTCATAAAGGCTGGGAACGCTCGAAAAATTATTATCAAGAATGAGAAAGGAGAATCTATTCTCGAGATTCCACTCACGATTGGTGCAGTGGGGGCTGTCTTGTTACCAGCTCTTGCGGCCGTCGGGGCTATTGCGGCACTGATAGCTAAATGCACCATTGTCGTGGTGAAAAAGGAAGAATGATTTGATTGGGGACAAGGAGAGCTGGCTCTGAGTATCTGTTGATTTGACGATTTTAGATCGTCATGGTTGTATTTTATTTACTCCTTCTCAAAGAAGGGTGTAACACGAAACCGAAAGGAGAGGTTTTCATGATCAGTCGCGTCCTGATTGCTGCCGTGGTAGTTTCATCTTTGCTGTTGTTCTACACCGTCAGCCCCGTGTCTTCGAAGGAACCGCTTCCTCACTGTGGGTACACGAGGCATGAGAAGGGGATAGCCTGCGACAAGCTGCCCTCTTCCGGCTTCAGCCGTGCCTGCACCTGCAAGGAGGAGGAGGTCAAGAACGGCGTCGGCAAGATCGTGACCGGATGCAAGGCCGACTACTTCTGGTGCGAGAAGAGGTAGGCCCCGTCACATGCGTAGAGGCCCCCCAACGAGGTTCTCTTGTTGGGGGCGTTTCTTTAGACGAGAGGAGGGATCGCTATGCGTAGACTTGTTGCCTGTTTCGCGGTTCTTCTTGCGTTCGCGTCCGGTTCAGTGAACGCGGAGAATCTCTCTGAGAGAAAGCACTGCGGGTACGTGAAATACAAGGTTGGCGGTGGATGTGAGCAAGACTCTTCTTCTGATCCGACGTGCGAGTGCCTTCCGGGTGAGCGGAAGAAGGGTACGGGGGGTGAGTTCCGATGCAGAAGGGGTTATTATTGGTGTGAAGGTCGGGCGAAGGGTCCGGTGGCGTAGCCTCGAGCTATATGCAATGCCCCCGATGAGATCTCTCATCGGGGGCATTTTTATACACAGAGTCACGTCTTGACATGCGGCCCTATTCCATGGAACGGGGTATTAAGAAAGGAGGTTTCACATGTGTAATTGGACGAATGCGCAAAGTCACTGTCGGTTGTTTGGTGTATTCTCCTTGGTTTTGGTGGTCGCATGCGGCGCGGTTGGGGATGGATCGATCTCGTTGCCGTACGAAGATGTTGCCAAGCCGTCTATCGTCCAACCCATCTTTCATCCGCCTTCGCAGTTTGACCCAAGCTGATGGATCACGACGGTGATGGTGTACCGTTTTACGCGGATTGTGGTGATGACGATCCGCGTCGGGCGTCAGGGCGAGAAGAGTTGTGTGATGGCATCGATAACGACTGCGACGGTGAGGTGGATGAAGGGTACGACATCGATGGTTGGTGCCAGACTGGGGACGAATGTCAACCCTGGGGTCGAATGCGCTGTGATGATGACCGGCGCAGTAGCTCCTGTCAGTTCGACGATGCAGGGTGTGTCTAGCTCGGTTTCTCTCTTTTGCCCCTTTGAGATTCCAGGGGGCTTCTTTTACCAGAAGGGCATTGACGTCCTTTGTGAATTTCACTAAAATTTGGGCGCGTTCAATTGAACACGCCATCTTGAAAAAATATGGGCGAGTGGCGGAACTGGCAGACGCACAGGACTCAAAATCCTGCGATCGCAAGGTCATGAGGGTTCGACCCCCTCCTCGCCCACCACCAAAAAGATCCTCGAACGAGGGTCTTTTTGATATAATGAAGCATCCATGGATCTTTTTTTAGAAATAAGCCTCGTTTTGGTGGTGGCAGCAGTTGTAGCGCTTGTCATGCAGCGTCTGCATCAGCCGCTTATCATGGGTCATATTTTGTCCGGTATTCTGCTCGGACCATTAGTTTTGAACGTGATCCACTCGCAAGATGTTATTGGGTTGTTCTCTAAATTTGGCATTACCATTTTGCTTTTTCTTGTAGGGCTTAATTTAAGCCCGCTGGTGATCCGTGAGGTTGGAAAAGTTTCGCTTTTGACTGGATTGGGGCAGATGCTTTTTACTTCAGCAGCCGGTGCGATTCTTGGCCGTGTCCTTGGTTTCCCATGGAGCGCTTCCATTTATTTCGGTATCGCATTCGCTCTTTCGAGTACGATTATTGTTTCCAAGTTTTTGTCTGATAAGCGGGATAACGGAAAATTATACGGCAAAATTGCCATTGGATTTTTGTTGGTTCAAGACGTCTTAGCAACGATTTTTTTGATCATCATCTCCTCCATGCATACGTCGCTTTTAGGCGCGGTCATGCCCTGGAGTTATGTCTTTATCAAAATTTTGGTGGCCATCGCCGTCTTGCTTCTTTCGACGTTTTTTCTGCTCCCTGCGCTCACACGGATGTTTGCAGCATCGCAAGAATTCCTTTTCTTGTTTTCCATTGGGTGGGGACTGGGGATCGCGGCCCTGTTTCAATTTGCTGGGTTGACGGGTGAGATTGGCGCATTGGCGGCGGGTATTGCCCTTGCATCCTCACCCTATCATTACGAAGTAAGTGCCAAGATGAAGCTTTTGCGTGATTTTTTTCTTGTTCCGTTTTTTGTTTTGTTAGGTGCGCAATTGACGTTCCAGGGTGTTGCTTCTTTATGGATACCGGCGCTCGCTTTTTCTGCCTTGGTTTTAATCGGGGATCCGTTGATTGTCATGATTTTGATGGGGCTCATGGGGTACAGTAAAAAGACGGGATTCTATGCGGGGTTAACCGTGGCACAAATCAGTGAGTTTTCTTTATTACTTGTGTTATTTGCGATGCAAGCAGGGCAGTTGTCATCTGAAGCGCTCACGCTCGTCACTATTGTTGGTCTGGTTACGATTGCCCTTTCTTCTTATTTTATGCGATATGCGGATGCACTTTATCGTCTTTTATCGCCGGTCTTATCAATCTTTGAACGCAAATCGGTCACGCACGAAAAGCGCCAACCGCGTGAGTCGTATGAGGCGCTTCTGTTTGGATGTCACCGTGTGGGATCGGATTTTTTACCATCATTAAAACAATGGGCTAAGAAATATTTAGTGATTGATTTTGATCCAGAAGTGATTCGGCGTTTGACGCAGCAGGGGATCCCATGCCGATATGGAGATGCAGAAGATGACGAATTTTTGAATGAATTGAACCTCTCGAGTCTTCGGCTGGTCGCATCAACGATCCCGGATTTTGATACCAATGCCTATTTATTGGATAAGGTGCGCAAGCGAAACAAAAAAGCCGTCGTGATTGTGATCGGCCATTCTGTGGACGAGGCAAGGTCCTTGTACGACCTTGGCGCTACGTATGTGATCCTGCCGCATTTTATTGGCGGGAATTATGCGTCACTTTTAATCCAAAAATATGGATTCAATGCGCGGCGGTTTGACCAAGAGCGGCGTACGCAGTT
>CAYPSC010000006.1:0-6157 GCA_964413385.1 uncultured Gammaproteobacteria bacterium
CCACCCCCCAACAACAACCAGATATCCCACTTACTAGCTTAAACACAAAAACCCCCGGCCCAAGCATACGCGACCAAAGAAAAAAAACGGCCGCCACTCCCATGCCGCACAAAAAAAGAAACGGTTCCAGAAATGCTGTCCACCATCTTCGTTGAAAGTCCAACCGCGACATAGAAAAGATTATACCGTAATTGCCGCTCAATTGAGAGAGCGCTATGATAGCGCCAATCTATGGGTACTCTTGTCCTTGTGCGGCACGGAGAATCTCAATGGAACCAATGTAACCGTTTTTCTGGCTGGGTCGACGTCCCTTTAAGCAGAAATGGCGTTAAAGAAGCAGAACGATGCGCTATTCACTGTGAACGTTTTGAATTTTCTATTGGTTTCACGTCTGCCTTAGAGCGCTGTCATGAAACGTTGCTCATTATCCTCTCGCGACAAAATCGCACTGGCATTTTTCAGCACGAACACGACCCGCGTTATGCTCGTTGGATACGCCTTTCCAACCACTGCGGTGGGGAAGACATTCCTATTTTTGCTACCTCTATCTTGAATGAACGTTATTATGGCTTGCTCCAAGGCATGGGAAAGCGTGAAGCTGAAAAAAAGTATGGCAAAGAACAAACCTTTGCCTGGCGCCGCGGGTTTAACGATCGGCCACCTCGAGGCGAGAGCTTAAAAGATGTAGAAAAACGCGTTCAACCCTATTTCAAAAAAAACATCGAACCGCATCTGCGCCACGGAAAAACCGTTCTCCTGTCAGGTCATGGCAATACCCTCCGCACCATCATTAAAGATCTAGAAAAAATTTCTGCTGAAGATATCGCCTTCGTAGATTTGCCAGAAGCCCAACCGCTCGTCTATACATTTACACGCGGTACTTACAAACACACAGCCGGTGACTATCAATTCACACGTCCGTTACGTTAAGGAGTCGTACTAATCTTTAACATCCTCTCTCAAAACTTTCGCGTTTGGATGCTATGCGAGGAAAAACCGAGGAGCGAATAAGGCGTATTAGAACATACGACGTTGAGCACCGGAAGTTTTGACAAAGCAGAGCGCCAAACGCGAAAGTTTCGTCTTCATCATATACAAACACCCGGCTATACCGGATGTTTGTATAAATCGCCGAAGATGGCCCATGCCTGCCATGCCTCGGGCGAATCAAAAACCACTTACCGAAGTTCCTGTGAACATGAATTAGTGAGACGCTTCCCCTTCTCGAAGCGCTTTCAAAACCATGTAAGGTCGTACGCCCTTACATTCAGTACTACGTTCATCTGATCCGTTTCTTTCATCAAACGGATGAGGCATGATGGATCCTCCTGACATAAAGAAAAACGAACGATGCAAATGCGGAATTTCCCAAGGGAAGACAAAACATGAATGAAACGTATTTGTGGAAGAAGTGGTTGGCGGCACACCAATGACGCGCACCTGCGTTTCCTGATTCAATACAGCCCGATCACGATCGCTCAAATCATCAGCTGATACACTCCATTGCCGTCCATCAAAGGTGCGTAAAACGAACGCGTGGTAACCCGGATCAACACTGAGAACATCTCCAGCCAGTAATCCTCGGGAAGGATCAACCCACACTTTACGCCGCTGCTCGATCAGAGGACGGTAGAGAGGAATACGCCGTCCCACCTCTTCCTCTACCAAGCGGCCAATACCAATTCTATAGAGAAGAGTGCCGCCCAAAAGACTACCCGCCAAGGTAACGCAAACAATCAAAATTAACGGATAACGATATCCATGCTTGGTGCGCCGAAGATTTTTATATCCGAGCACAGTCATAAGGACAGATGCGATCAGCCATACGAGTGGAACAACTTCAAAAAAGAATTGGAGAGCATTATCATGCGTGACTGACCAGAACGGCCAATCAGCATTTGCCACCGCAAACCACGCAGCTGCAACGGCAAAAGAGCCGGCTACAAGTGAGATAAGCCACAACACCCAAAAAGCTACATTCTTCAAAATATAGTAAGAGCGTGGTCGAGGCGTGACATGCTCCTCCTCGATCCGGTGAAGAACTTCACTAGCTAAATCCGGTGATGAATGAGATTGGGACATATTTATTTCAAACGGGAAAGGTATTTTTGCAGCCGCTTTTTTGCGCGGCCAATCAACGTACCGACCGTACCCATTGGAATCCTGAGAATATCAGAGATTTCGGTATATTCACGTTCTTCAAAATAGCGCAGCACGATGACTTCACGATATTTCGGTTCTAGGGCATACAAAGCCTCCGCAATATGGGCAGCGTCCAACCCGCGTTCCACGTCCCGCTGAACATCTAACGCCGTGGGGATATCATCAAATAGAGCTTCACCTTCTTCCGTGAGCATGACCTTCTCTAAACGGACGCTACGTGAACGAAAGAAACCCATGGTCTCGTTATGGGCAATACGATAAATCCAGGAAGAAAATCTAAGTTGGACATCAAAGTCGTTCAAATTGCGATAGGCTTTTAAAAAGACATTTTGTAAAATATCTTCTAAATCTTCTTGGCGAAACACCCCCAAACGACGGATATAACGCTTTAACCGCTCGGCATAACGTCCAACAAGAACAGCAAAGGCTTCCTTGTCTTTTAAGGCTAAAAATACGACCTCCTCATCAGGCTTGGCCGCAAAGGATTCGGGCATGCGTTTCAATTCTTAATACTTGCCGAAAAACCTTTTTATTTCAAGCCTCTTACGCAAGCAAACAACCAATTAGGAAATCCTTAAGAGCCTTGGCATTTGGATGCTATATTCTGCTCAGGTTTTCTTCTTAAGAAGTAGATGATACGTTCAAAATATATGGCCACCTTTATTCAAAATCCAGCACCAACGACCGCAGAACCAAGCATCAAAGGGATCCGGATCTTATTTGGTATCTTGTACGCGATCATTGCCACCATTATCATCTTGGCTTACTCACTCCCGCGTTTACAAATACTCATGACGACCTCTGTCATGCAAGACGGAACAGCGACTCAAAATTCCCCTCATCCAGATCCAAATTCTGAGACACTCCCCAATCCCCCCAACTCTACCATTCTCATCCCAACAGAAACATGAAGTCATGATTACGGTGCCTTTCTTCTACCCTTCACCCCAACTGACAGCCGTACCTGGCGGACGCATACGCCAAGAAGTCGGGCTGCATCCGTGCCATTTATTTCTTTGCGGCGGAGACGGGAGAGGATATCGAACCGGTCCAATTCCTTCTTGGACATAGGGGGAAGAAGAGACGTCATGGATGTGAAATGAACGAATGAAGTTCATTCCATCATCGCATTCGACCTAGGACATTTCTATTTCCTCCAAGGAGGACATTCTCATTTCCGGGGGGACAGCTAATCGAACCGATCTTGACTCATCCATACGCATGCTATATTGTGGATAAAGTTATGCAATCGGTCGCGAAGATTAATCAACACAATAAGGCCCTTCTCATTAAGGTAGTGAAGGTCCTCTTTGTTGATCAAAATCTTCGCGGTGCCTGATGGCGTAACACTTCCCCCAAGAAGTCAGCCCTTGCAGAACACCGCGCCAAACGCGGTGTTCTGGCGTAAAGATAGATGCACCATCACACAGGGAGAGAAGCAATGGATACAAAACAACCAAACACAGAGCAAGCATCAAAGAACGCATCTACCCAAGCCACCACCCAGACGTTCGCTCGTCCGTCGCGCTCCCGCCGGCGCTCCCTGAGACGCTCCCGCCGGCGCAACGGTGGGTGTGACAGCAGCTTCTTTGTCCGCCATCCATAAGCGGACTCAATCCCTCTGGAGGCCCGGAGCACCTCGCTGTTCCGGGCCATTTTCTATCTCTGACATACGGGACAAAAATGCGTACCACGTTGCCCCACTAAAATTTTCTCAATTGGCGTTTGGCAAATAAGACATGGTTGTTTTGCCCGCGCATATACCCGTAGAAAATCTTTGAATGCCCCACGTGATCCCATCGTGTCAACATATTGCCGCGCACTTGTTCCTTTCCGGGCAAGCGATTCGCGTAACACTTCTTGAATAGCCTGCGCGAGTCGCAGTCGATCATCTTGTTTTAATGAACCCAAATTCCGTGTCGGATGAATACCAGCACGGAAACACGCTTCATCCGCGTAAATATTTCCCACTCCAGCAATGACTTCTTGATTTAACAAAGCTACCTTAACCTTCCGCGTCCCAGGCTTGACCAACCGTTCCGCTAAAACCGCAGGCTCGACCTCTAACGGCTCTGGACCATACATATCCAGAATACAATCCAACGTTTCCTGATCAACTAATCGCAAAAATCCAAATTGACGCATATCCGCCCACACCAACCGCGTCCCACCCGAAAGCTGGAACAGCATACGATCATGCTTTGCTGGTTGATAGTCAGTATTCACGAACACAAAACGTCCAGTCATTTTTAAATGCGCTGTAAGCGCCCGATCATCATCCAACCTCCAAATTAACAACTTTGCACGCCGCTCAATCGTTTGAATTTTCCTTCCTATAAGCGATTGGACAAATTCTCTTCCAACCGGAGTCTCACGACCGGTTTTCCAGATAACAATATCCTCTATCTTTGTCCCTTCTAACCTTAAAGCTAATTGATAACGGATCGTCTCTACCTCCGGCAATTCTGGCATAACCTAAAAAACTTCAAAGTAAAAAACATAAAAATCACGCAGCCAACGGATTTTGGCTATTCATCGCCTCCTCTAATCTCGCTTCAAGCATCTCAAAACCTTCATCTGTACTCGCAACACGCACACAGAGTGCACGATCCCGTTCCGCAATATCACGAAAGTACTTAGCGAAAATTCCAATCCACTCACCTAACACTTCATCAGTAAAACCACGGCCATTCCTCTCTGCCCATCTTTGTGCGAGCCTGACCTGCAAATGAGTAGTGACACCTAACCACTCTCTCATTTCTTGTGCAGCAGCAGCATCAACAACGCCGCTACCGCCACCCATCGTTTCTTGAAAAGATTGTGCCATAAATTAAAATTATACGTCAGGCCAAGGAGTAATTAAATCATACCCATCCATCGTCACGGCAACTGTCACCTCAAAATGCGCCGCCAAGCTATGATCCGCTGTCACGATCGTCCATCCATCATCTTTCACCTTTACACGCCACGTGCCAAGCGTCACCATGGGCTCAATCGCGATCACCATGCCAGATTGAAGCTGAAAAGGTGGCGCATGCGTCTCCCGATAATTTGGAATCTGAGGATCTTCATGGACATCGTGGCCAACGCCGTGCCCCACCAAATCTTTTACAATGCCGTATTTTTTCGGCTTCAAATAATCTTCAACAGCTCCACTGATATCATTCACCCAATTTCCCGCTCTTACTGCAGACAATCCACAAATAAGTGACTCCCGCGTGTCTACCACTAATGCTTTTGCTACTGATCTCACCTCTCCCACCATAACCGTGGTTGCCATATCTGTCGCCAACCCATCGTACCACATGCCAATATCCAAACTGACAATATCACCATCCCGAATTATCCGATCTGGCAATGGCATGCCGTGTACAACTTCCTCGTTAATCGAAATGCAAAGCGCTCCCGGATAGGCCGGGCCAATTCCGCCCATGCGATAGCCAAAAAATGACGACTTCCCGCCAGCCTCAGCAAATCGATCGCGTGCCAGCTTATCCAATGCTGCCGTAGATGCACCCACGACACATCGTTCACGGATCTCACGAAGAACGCGCGATAAAATCTCTCCACCTGCATGGAGCTTCTTAATTTCCTCAGACGTTTTAATCAAAGACATATCCATCGCGCCCCCCCAAATCCGTGATGATATAAACGGGTGGTGCGGCGATGGGAACCCAGCGGACACGCAGGCTCGACAAAGTCGAGGAGCGTCTGCGGGGTGATCGCCGTGACAGGACCCGTTTCTTTTCTCATTTTATAACATCACGAATCCCAACTTCCCTATTTTACGCGTCAATTCCTCAAAAAGCGAGGGTACCGGTTGTTCTCCATTAACCACAAGCAATACTCCGCGTTGGCGATAGTAGGCAGCCATTGGCTCAGTCATAAAATGGTACTGCGCTAGTCGGTGTTTGATCGTCTCCGCATCATCATCCTTTCGTTTGACTAACTCTCCGCCACAATAGGGACATGGAACTAACGAAGAGGCTAACTG
>CAYPSC010000006.1:6167-12333 GCA_964413385.1 uncultured Gammaproteobacteria bacterium
CAGGCGATCCATGGATTCGGCCTGTTCCACATTCCGAGGGTATCCATCGACGACAAAGCCTTTTTCTTCCGATAAATCTTTTAACCGCTTCAAAATAATGGCGTTCACCAACTCATCTGGAGCGAGCATACCACGCGACACATACTCTTCTACGAGTTTACCCAAACCAGTCGCTTCTTCAATCTCTGAACGCAAAAGGTCTCCCGCTCCTAAATAAGGAACACCGAAACGATCGGACAAGAGTTGGCCTTGCGTACTCTTACCAGCGCCCTGAGGGCCGAACAATAAGGCACGCAATCGTTTACGCATCATGGGCGGAGAATAACAAACTTTGTACAAAATTCAAAGATTGGATTTCCTACCACCTACTTCTCCTAATACTGATCGTACTCACGCATCGTCAACTGCGATTCTATTTGTTTGACAGACTCAATAACCACAGAGACAACGATGAGAAGTGAGGTACCACCAAGAGCAAGTGAGCGCGTTCCTGTGAACCCTTGGGCGATGAGCGGCATAACGGCGATCACGCCAAGAAAAAGCGCGCCCCCCAACGTAATGCGCTGAATAATATGCTGGAGATATTCTGTCGTCGACTTCCCTGGACGGATCCCTGGGATAAACCCGCCCTGTTTTTGCAGATTTTCTGCGATTTGTTCTGGATGAAATACGACCGCTGTATAGAAGTAGGTAAACCCGACCACAAGGAGAAAATAAGCAATACCATAGACCCATTGATTCTGCAGCGTGAGGTTAATCCACTGCGCTGCCCCGGCAATCCAGGCGGTACGCGCTCTCGCAAAAAATTGAGCAATAAGCGTTGGAAAAATCAACAGAGAAATGGCGAAGATAATCGGAATGACGCCCACCATATTCACACGCAACGGGAGTGATGATGTCATCCCACCTCCTGAGGCATTGCCACGTACCTGACGCGCGTATTGCACCGGAATATTCCGCTGACCTTCTGTGACAAAGACCACGCCCACCACAGTGGCGATAGCAATAGCCACATAGAGAATCACCGTGAAAAACTGCGAGGAATCGTACGTCGTCAAAAACTGCGAAAGTGAATTCGGCAAGTCCGCCAAGATACCAGCAAAAATAAGCAATGAAATACCGTTGCCCACCTTTTTTTCTGAAATCAATTCTCCAATCCACATGAGGAAAATCGTGCCAGCTGTCACCGCCATCAAGATCACCAAAATATGCAGCGGATCAGAGTTGGTTAAAATAGGCACTTGCGATTGACGCAAAAGCGCCAACAAACCAAAGGATTGAATAATAGCCAACGGCACCGTCAGAAGACGCGTCCATTGATTGATACGACCCCGTCCTGCCTCGCCTTCCTTTTGAATTTCTTCAATACGCGGCACAATCATGCCGAGTAACTGAAAAATAATCGAAGCCGTGATATACGGGGCCACACCCAAAGCAACCACGCTAAAATTACGAATCGTCCCGCCGGAAAATAAATTGAGAAGTCCCAGCACCTGGTTCGATTCAAAAAAACGCTGAAGCGCAAGGAGATCAATACCTGGCAAAGGGATGTTGGCGACGATACGAAAAAGAACCATCATGGCGATCACAAAAATCAATCCATTGCGAACATCGGCAACTCGCCACACATTTTTCAATTTCTCCCACATAAGTATGAGTCACGCATCAAGTATCACGGCTCATCCAAAAGGATGATGACCATTTTACTTCTGCGCATGACGTATGACAGATTTTGTAACACCTCCGCCCGCTTTCTCAATGACCCGTTTAACAGAGCCGCTCACAAGCAGACCGTCAACAAAATATTTTTTCTGAAGAGAACCACTACCAACGATCTTGGCCATTCGTGCCGAACGTGACACAAGATGTTTTTCCTTAAGAGCTGCGAGCGTAACCTTTGCACCATCGTTAAACACATCCAACCTAGCCAACGGAACCGTGGCCACTTTCCCATAGAGCGATGTAAATCCGCGCATCTTTGGGAAAGACAACAGCATCTGCTTTAACCCCTTCAGACGGAGTTTGTTGCGGCCACCCGTACGCGCACGCTGACCCTTGGTGCCGCGGCCAGCTGTCTTTCCACGACCCGAACCAAGTCCTCGACCAACGCGAAACGCCTTGGTGCGAGAACCCTTTTTCGGAGCGATAGTATGAAGAGATAATGACATAAGATCAAATTTACGCTTTGGAGACATCAACCACCTGTCCATCAACTGGCGTTGTTGCACCTACAACCTTCGTCACTGGACGCAGCTTTTTAAGAGCGGTAAACGTTGCTTTCACATTATTAATTTTGTTGGATGAACCCAAGATTTTCGCGACGACATTTGGAATACCGGCGAGCTCAAGCACGATACGTACAGCACCGCCTGCCTTAATCCCAGTACCGCTTGGAGCCGGTTTCAACAAAATAGATGCAGCTCCAAATTTCGCCTCTACGGGGTGCGGAATCGTCTCGTGAGCCATCGGGATCGTAAGCAACGCTTTCCTTGCCTGTGTCGTTGACTTCGATGTTGCCGCCGCTACGTCCACACCCTTTGCCAAACCAAACCCAACACGGCCCTTACGATTTCCGATCACAGCAAGCACACGAAAACGCATGCGTTTTCCCCCTTTGGTCACGCGCGTGACGCGAGCCACTTCAATGTTCTTTTCCTCGTAATCCGCCTCTGCCGGAACTTCGGAAGAACGTTGGCGGTCATCACGACGCCCTCCGCGGCCAGGACCACGCCCTCCGCGGCCACCCATACCACCACGACGAAAATCACGCGGGCGATTGGCAGCAGCTGCGCCTAGCGCATTCCCCATCGTCACCGCCCCACCAACCGAGGCGGCTGCATCTATTTGTTTATCATCATGCATAATCATAACTTAAAAAATCAATCCGCCTTCACGAGCCGCCTGAGCTAACGCCGCAACGCGCCCATGATACCGTTTATCGCGACGATCAAACACAACCGTTGTAATACCTTTCGCTTTGGCACGTTCAGCAACCATCTTCCCAACAAGCCAGGCTACCTCCGTCTTCTTTTTACCTTGCCGGTCTGCTGTAGTGATTTCTGTATCCATCATAGCCACGAGCGTCTTTCCAGCAACATCATCGATCAACTGAGCAGAAATATGGGCAAGGCTGCGATGCACACTAAGACGAGGGCGTTCAGCTGAACCTTGAATCTTAGAACGAACCCGCGTAATGCGACGAAGTCGTTGTTCATTTTTTATGTGCTGTTTCATACATGTGGGTATTCATGACTAATCATGGGTTTACGCAGCCGTCTTCGCCGTCTTTCCAGCCTTGCGACGGATGACTTCATCAACGTATTTTATTCCTTTTCCTTTATATGGTTCCGGTGGCTTAATGCGGCGCACGCGTGCCGCCGTTTCCCCAAGCAGATATTTATCTGCACTGGTCAGCGTGAGGATTTGCTTATCTACCTTAGCATCCAGTCCATCCGGTAACGGAAAATCGACGGAGTGTGAGAAACCAACGTCCATAACGAGCTTACGTCCTTCCACGGCCACCTTAAACCCAACGCCGACAAACTCGAGCGCTTTC
Organism: uncultured Gammaproteobacteria bacterium; assembly: GCA_964413385.1. Lineage (GTDB taxonomy): Bacteria > Patescibacteriota > Patescibacteriia > 2-12-FULL-60-25 > 2-12-FULL-60-25 > VGLT01. Next base: position 9,724 of record CAYPSC010000006.1, read on the forward strand.
TGATAGGGAGTTTGCAAACCTGTAACGGCATTTTGAAGCAACTGACGGGTCAATCCCCAAATCATGCGCTGATCTACGCGTTCTCCATCCTCGACGGAAACGGTAAGCGCACGTGGCTCCTCTTGCATGGTCACCTGTACATATGGAGGCAGAACAACCGTGAGTGTTGCTTTTGGCCCCTTAAAGACCACACGCCCTATCTCAATGGTCGCCTGGATCGCAGGCGGTAGAAGGACAGGTTTTTTTCCGATACGAGACATAGAATTGATTAAGCTATTGAGCCGTATAAGCTTTTAGCTTTGAGAGGTAGCTCAGCATCCAATACGACAAGCCACCAGCTAAAAGCTATAAGCTTTTTATTTTAATAGACTTCACACAAGACTTCTCCACCCAGCTTCCGTTTTCGCGCTTCCTTATTTGTCATTAAACCGGCAGATGTCGATATGATCGCGATCCCCTGATCGGATAACACGCGCGGCAGCTCTGTGGATTTACGATAAACACGACGACCCGGAGTCGAAATGCGGTCAAGGGAACGAATATACGGGGTTTTCCCCAAATACTTGAGCGTGACGTCAATAAATCGACGTATCCCCTCAACACGTTCAGACACTCGTTCGACATATCCTTCACGCTCCAAGATTTTGGCAAGCGCGAGTTTTATGTGCGAACCGGGCACCGTCACGGTCTCATGACGGGCAAACTGCGCATTACGAATGCGCGTAAGAAAGTCAGCGATAGGATCAGTATACATACGTTTAGATTACCAGCTTGCCTTAACCACTCCAGGCAATTCTCCCCGGTTGGCCAGTTCACGAAAACAAATACGGCACAGGTCAAAATCCCGCATAAAGCCATGTTTTCGACCGCAACGCCAACAGCGACGCACACGGCGTGTGGAGAACTTTGGTTGACGGGATGATTTGGCAATTTGTGCTTGAGTAGCCATAGAGTTTAAGTTTGGAAGGGGAATCCAAGGGCTTTAAAAAAGCGAAGGCCATTTTCCTTATTACCAGCCGTCGTCGAAACCGTGATCTCCAAGCCATGAATACGCTCAACCTCGTCCGGACGGATTTCTGGGAAAGGAAGGTTCTCACGAAAGCCAATGGAAATATTCCCAAGGCCATCAACCAGCTTGGTGGAAATACCACGGAAATCACGAATGCGCGGAAACGTTGCATTCAGAAGACGGGTGAGAAAATCCCACATGCGCTGACCACGCAAGGTGACCATCATACCAACGACCATTCCTTGACGAATTTTAAAGCTGGCGATGGACTTCTTCGCCTTTGTTTTGATCGGTTTCTGGCCCGTGATCCGCGTCAATGTTTGTTCCACGACATCCAACATCTTTGGATCCTTAATCCCTTGGGAAAGACCCACGGAGACAACCACCTGCTTCACCTGAGGGGTAGCATGGATATTCTTAATGCCCAGTTCCTTTTGAAAAGCTGGAGCAATTTCTTTTTGATAGCGTTCTTTCAAAGTCATCATACATGTTATGCCTTAGCCTTCTTTGGCGTCTTGTCTTTCTTTTCCTTTGCAACCGCTGACGGCGCCACCTTCTTTTCTTCCCCACCAACAGATGCCACCCTCACGTTCGAAACGTGGATAGGCATTGGGAACTCGATCGCTTGCCCCTTTTCACCTTGCTTACGGCTCTTCAAATGACGTTTGGTAATATTCACACCCTCAACAACCACACGGTGAAGCTTCGGAAATGTTTGGAGAACCTTCCCTGTTTTTCCCTTGTTCTTGCCGGCGATAACAACCACGAGATCGCCTGTTTTAACAAAAAGTGAGTGCATAGAATTACAATACTTCTGGAGCAAGGGAAATGATTTTTATAAAACCACGGCTCCGCAACTCACGCGCGACCGGGCCGAAGATACGCGTCCCCTTTGGTTCCTTTGATTTCGGATCAATGATCACCGCTGCATTATCATCAAAGCGGATATACGTTCCGTCTGGACGGCGTGTTTCCTTATGGGTACGAACCAGAACCGCGTGCACAATATCCGATTTCTTCACAAGGCCATGCGGAACGGCTTCTTTCACCACACACGTCACAACATCCGCTAATTTGCCATAGCGTTTTTTGTAGCCGCCTTGGACATGAATACACTGGAGCACCTTGGCTCCGGTATTGTCCGCGACGTTGAGCATGGATCGATGTTGTACCATAAAAGAAAAATATTAAGCCGCTTTCTTGACGGTCGAGAGATAACGCCAGCGCTTATCGCGGCTGATGGGACGACACTCTTCAAACTCCACCACATCACCAACGTGTGCTTCGCCTTTTGGATCATGAACCTTAAACTTTTTGGACAGGGTAAAATACTTACCGTACTTTTCATGCGCCACTTGACGATCAACGCGAATAACAGCCGTCGATTTCATCGAGGTGGAGATGACCGTGCCCTGAAAGCGGCGATGAGTCGGGAGAGTTTTTTGTTCAGTCATAATCATGAGGCGTGAGCGTGTTGACGTAAGAGCGTTTGAATCCGAGCAATATCCTTTTTGACTTGGCGATAAGCTTTGATCTTCGCCATCTGCTGCATCGCGAGATGAAATCGTCCTTCACGAACCTGCATCTGCAACTCCGTGAGC
>CAYPSC010000007.1:0-12069 GCA_964413385.1 uncultured Gammaproteobacteria bacterium
GTACTAAGTTGGTCAATTCTCGACGGACCGCGTTAATTTGCGTTTCCACGCGACGCGTAATCTCGCGCACAAATAACGGTTGGTCCGGATGGCGCAAAAAGAGACTTAAAAGCTTGACCCGAGTCCGAGAACCAAAAAGGTGTTCAAGCATAGGTTGTCCTCATCCTGAACCATTCGGCCATCCTTGACAAGATGCTCGCCTTGGAAGGAACATCGCGTATACTGCAACCTAGGAAACATGTCGAACGCCGAACAGCAATTCCGCCTGGCGGAAATCGAAGTCAATAAGTCCCCTTTGGATGAGCGAATTATTGGCATTTTTCGCTATGAGTCTGAAGGGAGGCAGAAAAAGGGGCCTATTTTTCTCCTTTTGGTTGAAATTTCGTCCACAGCTTATGTCTATGAACAACTTTTGGATGTATTGAATGCGACCGCTGAACAAGCCCGTCGACTTACCGTGGGATTTGATACAGATCCCATGGCTCGATTTGAAAAGGTCATCCAACGATTAAATGAGGCGATCAGCGCATTTGTGGAACAGTCTCCAACTCCCATCACTTGGAACCGTGTCAGCGTTTACGCCATTGAGTTATCTGATGCCCATTTATGCTTTTCTGGCGTTGGGCGACTCACCAACCTTTTCTTACAAAAACAAGAGAACGGGACCTATCGTAGCTTTGACTTATTTGGATCGCTTGAGCAGCCAACCGAAGTCAATCCTAAAAAAGTTTTTTCCTCGCTCGTATGCGGCGATATTAAGCCCGGCGATCTCCTTTTGGCAGGCACGCAAAACTTGGAACGATTGCGGAATGAGCTACGGCTCATTGATCGGTTGAGTACCCTTCCTCCGGTTACGGCCACCCTTGAAATCAGACAGGATCTCGAGCGACGCGATATCCCAGATGATTTTGCCGGGATCATTATTGCGTCCGTTGAACTTCCTCGTCCCTCAGTAGAAACGCCCGCTATCGCGGTGCCAACCAAAGAGAAAAGCACGGAATCAGTAGAAAAGATGCATCGAGACGAGCAAGAGGCTGAGGCTATGCTTGCGCCGGCAGTGCCACTCCCTCAGAAGAATGTCTTTGACCTTGCCCATTGGAAACAGGTGGGCGCCGATGCCTTTGCCAAAACCAAGACCTTTATCCAGGAACATCTTAAACCACAACCAAAACTCAAAGATCCGGTCACTCTTGCAAGTCTCCGTGGTATGAACGCCGGACATGGATCCTTCATGACCAAGAAGCGAAGGTTGACGCTGATGGCGGGTGGCGTAGTCTTTCTTGCCGCCATCATTGGCACGCTCTGGTATCGACACGCGAGAACCGTTGCTGCCGAGCAAGCGACTTGGAACGCCTCTTATGACCAAGCGGTTGACCGTAAAAACAGAGCCGAGGCAGATCTTGTCTACAACAACGAAGATCATGCACGTTCTCTCATCCAAGAAGCGAATGGAATCTTAAATAATTTGGATGAGAAGAATACCTACCGCAAAAAAGCCAAGGCTGATTTACGCCAAGAGCTTTCGGATGTCAGTGTTAAACTTAAACACGAGGTACATGTCGATCACCCAACAGAATTATTTGCGCTGCCGAATGGATCAGGTAACCAATCATTGCAGGCACCTGTCTTGTACAAAAACAATTTGTACGTCGTTGATCAAAATGGACAGGCGGTTGTACAGATCAACCCAGGAACACGAGAAACAAAGCGTATCGGATTGAGCAGCGATCAAACGCAAGTTCTCGCTTCAATGGCTGATCAGAACGGCTTGTACTTCTTTGTAGCGACCCACACTTTGCTCGCCGTCGATCCTGTTGCTGGTAAAGTAAAAACCATCCCTTTTGGGTTGAACAAAGCAACCACCATCCGAGCACTCGTGCTCTACAATAAACGCCTCTACGCATTGGACACGGGTAAAAACATGATTTGGAAGTACAGTCCGGCAGATGGAGGTTTTGGCAACGAATCATCCTATCTCAAACAAACGGATACCGATCTTTCCCAAGGAACGGCCCTAACCATTGATTCGTCTGTCTACGTGGGACAGTCCAATGGGAAGCTCGTGCGCTATCTCTCTGGCGTACAAGAAAATTGGGTCCCAAACCAGACCGATCCACCGCTCACACATATTGATTCGTTGTGGACGAGTCCAGACACGGATCGTTTAGTGGTGGCAGATTCAGTAGGAAAACGCATTCTCGTCTTTCGCAAAGATGGAGCTCTGATATCCCAAATTCTTTCTCCTGAATTAAAAGGACCGACCGCTGTCACCGCAGACACGACAGCTAAAAAGATTTACACTGTGGATGGGAACCGAGTTTTGAGCTTTGATCTTCCCTAACTTTCTTTCCTTTCTCCATTTTGTTTTGCAAAAAAATATGAACCGCAAATACATTGGTCTCGGTTCGCTTATTGTCATCCTCGTTATCGTCGTCATTAGTCTTACCGTGTATCGATTTTGGCAGTCATCCAAGGAAACCATTCTATTCACCGCCGATAATGGAGCTATTCGGTTTGTCACACAGAAGACCTGTGTTGGATGGTTGGAGGTGAAGCAGCAAACGCCTCGCGATAATGATCTGGAGACATTCGACGCCCTACTGCCTCGGGCGAAACAATGGCCAAAGAACAGCCCCTATATTTCTTTCTCGATCATGACGCAGGCGACTTATCGTGCACTCTCTACGTCTAATGCTCCTAATAAACCGGTTAGCTTATTTTCTTTATCCAATGGAAATGTCGTGGCGCAATACGGACCACAAGACCAACCGCCAACCGATGATCTGCCACCCGGATGCACCGTGACTGCGAAATCGAGTTGAAACAGATAGGTATAAATGGTGTCGCTCGGCTCTCAACAAAAATCCCTCAGCGAATAAGTTGAGGGATTTTTGTTTTGATATCCTTCATTGACAAAGTGCCGTTTTTATAGTCATACTGTTTTTCAAATTCTTTTGTTCTTCATCTCTAGTTTTGATTAACAAACTATTAAAACTAGAGAGGGGGAACCAAGGAGGGACCATGAAACAGCTACGTCTCGAGTATCTCGTCCCTTGGGGTCGAGTTACTTGGTGCTGCCAGCAAGAATTTTGGTTGGAGTCAGGACGGTCGATCGCTATTGGGCGCGATCGAACCATGGATTATCAACTTCCTATCTCGTATGTCTCCGGACATCACGCAACTTTGATCTGTCTTGGAGGGGTCATCATCGTCAAAGACAACGAATCAACCAACGGGACGCTCCTGGACAACAATCCCGTCTCGCCTGAGATCGGTGGCGCGGTACTCTTCCAGCGAGATATGGCCACCGGTGAACGCATTCTTTCACTGGGTGGTGTCAAAGTTCGCGTCACACTCCTCGACGACGAGGCGCCACCGCCGCAAGCCGCCTGAGACAACCGCCTTCTGGGCCGATGATCGCGCGACTCCCCCTGCGGATCGTCGGCCCCAAACAAAAAAGCCTCGACCATGAGTCGGGCTTTTTTGTTTCGCGCTTATTACTTGAGCGTGACCTTAGCACCAGCCTCTTCCAATTTCTTCTTGATATCCTCGGCTTCGGCCTTGTTAGCACCCTGCTTGATCTCTTTTGGAGCACCATCCACCATGTCCTTTGCTTCCTTTAAGCCCAACCCCGTGACTTCGCGGACCACCTTGATCACACCAATCTTGTTAGCACCCGCTTCGGTCAACTCCACGTTAAATGAAGTTTTCTCCTCAGCTGCCGCCGCACCAGGAGCCGCTACGGCGACGGCTGCCGCTGCAGACACGCCCCACTTTTCCTCCAACGCTTTTACCAATGCCGCCATTTCCATGACGGAAAATTTTTCCAGGCTCTCGACCACATCCTTGTGTTTTTCGAGAACGTTCATTTCATCTGCCATATCATTGAATTTAAGTTAAAAAATAATTATCATGGCGCCCTCCCACGCCTGGGCGCAATAAATTACGCCCCTACTGTTTCCTGTTTCTCCTTGTAGGCATTCAACAATCGGACGAACGCGGCCGCCGGACCACTCATAACACGAAGCAGACTTGCCATGAGTTCGCTCTTGCTTGGGAGCTTAGATAGAGTGATGATCTCATTTTGGCCGATCAGTTTGCCCTCAAACCATCCACCGATTAACTTGATAGGATTTTCTTTACTCGCATCACCAATCAATTTGGCCGGAGCCATCTCATCCTCAAACGCGAAGGCGACTCCGAGCATGCCTGGATAGGATTTGAAATTTACATCCAGCCCAGCCTTCTTAGCGGCGAGCGATAGAAGCGTCTTCTTCGCCACCATATATTCGACCTTCTGCGCATGCAATTGTTTGCGCAGGTTTGTTACGGCTGCCACCTTCATGCCTTGATAGTCGGCAAACGCAGCAGACTTGCTCTCCTTAAAAGCCTTTGTCAGTTGCTCGACTGTGCCTTGTTTTTGTACCCGTGTTTTTGGCATAGATATTTTTCTAGATATTCGACCTTTAAATAAAAACGCAGGAATGATCCTGCGGACGGGGTCCCTTATAAGGACATTCCTCGGCAAGGTATGCTTTTAAGCCACTGTCTCGCGGCCCTTGCTTTCTCAGGATCCAACGTTTTCGCCCTGAGAATAGAAAAAAACGGAGAATCCGTCAAGTCCTTTATATGGCTGTAAGAACTTCTTTCCGGTAACTATCAAAAAGGGGCATCACGCGAGTATCCAAAAGCTCATTCCATTCATCCGAGGTATATTTTGATTCAACGATCCCTAAGATATCCTGATACTGAGCGCGAGTCATCGCGTCTTCGATGTGTTGTTCATCTTCTTTCATCAATCGATCCTTGGCCACGTCTACCAAGGTAGCGATAATAATAGCAAAAAACTCATTTACACTCTTCTGGATGCGTGGGTCACGAAGGTCATATCCTTGAAAGAGTTTTTGACAGAATTCAAGCGTAGTCATAGTCATTTACTATTCATACATCCTTATGGCTCAATATCCCCCTGCTCCTTCTTTCCCCAGTGATGTTTCACCCATCGCTGCACAAGTCTAGCTATAGAAGGAGCCGTCCCTACCACAGCCGGAAGCTTTGTATAGACCATTTCTGCCGGAGTTTGAGCAGGGACCATTTGAAAGGGATCGAAGACGCTTTCGATCATTGCTTCCGTGAGTCCCATCAATACTCGCCTTCCAAGACCTCCAGCTTGTTCAAGTAGCTCTTTCGCTCTCGCATACCAAGTATTGTGCTTTTCAACCAGTTGCTCCGTTCTTCGTTCTAGGGATTCGGGAGATCCTGCCATGTCTTGCCTGGGAACTCTTTCAAAATCAGACATAAATTTATGATCTATTCTCTAAACGTTTTACGACTAACGAATTGGAAGCCCATGACACAGCCCAGAAGACTAGTCCGCCCCAAAAAGCAGCAGCAAATCCCTGGATCTGAAATCCTGGAACAAGTTCTGATCCGAGCCAGAACAGAAAAGCATTGATGATGAGAGTGAAAAAACCAAGAGTTAAAATGGTCACTGGAAACGAAAGGAGTGTTAGCATCGGGCGGATGAGGGAATTAATAATTCCGAGAACGAGAGCGGCGATCAGGGCATGAGGAAAATCTGACACGATAACGCCAGGAACAAGATAGGTTACCACCATAACGGCCAGCGCGTTTAAAAACAAACGAACCAAGATGAGCATCATAGTCATGATTCATGCTTAAGACGAATGTCTTTGATTTTATTCTCAGCTTCTTTGAGACGCTCACGCAGAACCGCAGCAAGTTCCATCGCACGTTCAAACTTTGCAATCCCTTTGTCGAGATCCGGCTCTCCTTGCTCAAACCACTGTGCAATTTCTTCGAGTTCCACAAACCCTTTTCCAAAATCTATTTCTGTTTTCTTTTTTGATGACATAAGCATTTCTTACGAAACCTCCCCACGCCCCTCTTTTGCTTAAGGAAGACCTTGTACAGATTCTACCAGACTTTCCACCTTTCCATCTTTCACGTCAATGGAGAGATGGGCACCAGCCTTTATCTGATTGATGCTTGTGACAATTTCCTGGTCCGTCCGCACGATGGCATACCCTCGTTTCACAACCTGACGCGGATCATAGGAACTCACCAAGCGGACGAGAGACGCGCATCGATCAGACAAGCGTTCGACCCAGTGCTGAACGTGGATAATAGCGTCATCAACCGTCGTTTCCCAAATATTCATGATATTTTTCACCCCATTGGTAATCTGTTCTTGTTTCATAGCAAGGGCGTACAATACATCTTTACGGTCAGGAACAAGGCGGCGTGCGCAATCCGTGGGCGTTGATCCACGAACATCAGCAACCTCTTCCGCAAACATCATGTCGCGCTCATGGCCGATCGCAACCAATGTTGGAATTGGCGAAGCAAAAATGGCACGGACTACACGTTCGTCATTAAAGGCCATGAGCTCTTCGAGCGAACCTCCACCGCGCGTCATGACAATAACATCATAAGATCCCTCCCCCGCCTGCTTCATGGCACGGACGATGGATTCTGGAGCGCGCTCACCTTGCACAAGCACGTGATAGGAATCGATCTCTAATCCACCCCAGCGTTCGTTCAAGATGCGAATAAAATCTCCATAGGCCGCACTCTCACGCGAGGCTATGAGAGCAATGCGAGTTGGAAAAGCGGGCAAGGGACGCTTGCGCGAGGGATCAAAGAGTCCTTCAGTTTCAAATCTTTGACGAAGCAAAGCCAAGGCCTTCTGTAGTGATCCTTCACCCGTGAGCTCAACACGTTCGGCATTGAAGGAAAATTTTCCGTACTTAGGGTAGACACGTGGGACGCCAAAAACGCGCACACGCATGCCATCCTGAACGGGTACATGCAGCTTCCAAACCGGTAAGAAGACATTGACCAGCGCCTCTGTATCCTTCAAATCAAAGCTTGCCCACTGGCCCTGCGACAAACGGTACCCGCTCACCTCACCTTCGATCGCCACCTCTTGCGGATCCCAAATCGCCTTAAATGTTTCGTTCAGGTAATTGAGAAATTCCGTCACCTGCATGACTTGCATGGGAGAAGCCTAACATGTTCTTTATACGCTTGCCCAATCCAGTAAGCTTTGCTATTGTTCCCGCGCTATTTCGCTCTAAAATCCGTAGCCAAGCGGAGGAAGCGCAGGCATCGCGTAGACCCAAACGAGTCCACATGGCGGATGAGTGGGTGGTCAGCGCGATAAGCCGAGCACGCCGAGGTAGCTCAGTGGTAGAGCGAAGGACTGAAAATCCTTGCGTCGCCAGTTCGATCCTGGCCCTCGGCACCACCACGGACGCGTTCTGGGTGACCGGAACACGTCGTGCAAAGAAAAACCCTGAAACCTTTTTTTCAGGGTTTTTCGTAATCTCAAACAAAATGGAGACCTATCCACAGCTTTTGCGAATAGGTCTCCATAAAAAAGACAGAGCGCGATCTAGGTTACTTGAGGTCAGTGATGGAGCTGTCGAATCCGTCGCCGTTCATGTCACCCAGATCGCTGACGATATCGATGTCCCCCGACCCCGCGTCGCTCATATCATTGAAGGTCGGCACGCATGAGGCATGGACCTTGCCCAGCACGGGATCGGGCGGTTCATTCGATGCCTCGCAAACTTCGCCCGCGGGGCAGTCGGCATTGCTCGTGCACCAGCCAGGTCCTCCCCCCCCCTATGTGGTTGTCACCGCAGCCGGCAAGAACAAGAACGAACAATGACCAGCAGACCAACTGTCGTCGCATCTCTCACCTCCTCGTTGGAAAGGAATTCCTTTTTAACATAATAAAAATGAGTGTCAACATCCAATGAACCCTATCACCCCATCCCTCAATTCCAGTGGCATACTCACAGGAAACTGCCCCGAGATCTGCTTTTTACTTTCCCAGGAGACAGCTGAATTCATAAATATCCAAGTCCTTTGTCGAACTCGCAACCCCTCCTACGAGAGGCTCTTTCCAGCCGGTGAAATTAAAACTTGTTCGTAGACATTTATTTTCCTTTTCAGAAATGACGGCGAGAGCCTGCAGGGAAGTCCCATCAACCATCTCTTCAGGTTGGAAAGAGGTATGATATTGTTCGCTTTTTTTCTTAAAAAAACTTAATGCATCATCATAAGTGAACGGAAAATAGTAGGTGGATCTATCAACCGAACCTTTAAAGCTCACTGGCCGAGAACTCCATGTTCTCATCGTCGTCGTGGGGATCAGATGCATGGTAATCATATCGTTTGATTCATCGATGGCATCGAGGGCGAGTTGCGTATCTGTGATTTCACCGGGGATATAACTTGGCTTGTCTTTCGCGAGCGTTAGGCGCTCTATCGCTCCACGATCCAGCAAGACACCCAATTGAATGGCGGTTTTCTCTTCATTCATTCCAAGGAATTTCAATGTAGAATATTTCCCAGATGGAAGAGGAATAGTGAACTCTTCGGCGCCGTGGGTGGTAATGATAAAAGCACGATCTGGATTTTTCGCTTCAGTCAAATAGATTCTATCCGGACTGGCTTCGGTATAATCATTCCACGCCGGACGTCTAAAGTTATTGAGTTCTACCCAGTAGCGATGGCCTCCGCCTTCCCCCGGAGTCATCTCATAGAGATCCTTCGTCCGATTTGGCCAGCTCAACCAAATAGCCCCTTCTTTGTCCGTATACCCTTGGAAAATAAGCTTATTCGTCACACAACCGGAAGAAGAGCAGGCTGGGTTATCCGTCAGTTTGATGGCGGTATTAGCGATTGGGTCATAGGTTCCGGTCTTGTAGAAATAAATTTTTTGACCCCAGACAAGACGAACCCCAAGAAGGATAAGGAGAATGATGCCAGCAGTGATAAAAACTGTTTTCATACTTTTGAGCGAGGGTTATAAAAAATTAATCCACCACTCGTACTCCTTCTGGGAGACTGATCTTTTTTAAAAGAGGTGTCTGTACCTTCCCCCAGACCTCTGCACTATTCCAATCAGGATTCATCGGAGAACATATCTGTCCTACGAGTTTAAAGGAACGGCCGTTTGTCACATCAGATAATATTTTCTTCGTACCGATGCAATGCGTTATCGGATCATATCCAAGCGCAACATTTTTGAATGGACCAATTTGGAAATAGGAAAACGAAAGGCTCTGAGCTAAATCATCGCTTGAAGAAGTGGATGGGGAATCCAATGTTGAAATAATGAGAGTCTTGTCACAGTTGAATTCTCGAGAATTTATGACCGGTTCTTTATCGCAGGGCAACTGAAAGACCGTTCCGTTAAGATTGGCTGTATAAAGATGGAAACTTCCGTCGTAGTCCCACTCCCAATGAAAAAAGGTAAATAGAGAAGAGAAAGAATAAGTATATTTACTAGAAGAGAACCTAAAGGGGGTGAGAAAAAACGTTATACCTATCGTCAATGAAATAAGAATGCAGGAGAGAGCGATGTGTCGTTGCAGCGTCCAAGAGGTACGAGAATCTTTCTTCTTCAACTTTTTCCAAAACAATACAGAGAATCCTGCCATCACAAGGACCATCAACCAATTCCATAGAGAGCTGATGAGAAACACAAAACCTCCAACAACCGAGTCCCCTAAATAACGGATCAAGTTTTGAAAGTCGAGAATGACCGTTAATGAACCATCCAAATACCGGTATCCATCGTAATAACCTAAAATTTGATAAAGAATAGCGCCGGTAAGAAACGTTGCCCCACCGATCGCCAGAAGATTAAGGATAATATCTTTCCTTGAAACAAAGAGAGAAGGACTCTTATTTGATGGTGACTTTTTGAGGAGCCATATCGTTCCCATGCCCAGAGCAAAGTGAAATGGGAGAAGGAAAAGGAGAAAAAAAGCAGGTGGAATAGCCTCGTTGCTCATGAGAAAACCAAAACCAGGAAGGCCGAAGAGAATAACCAGTCCGGTAAATAGCCCACTCGCAGCTGGCCATTGCCACCGAAGTGTTTTTAAAAAAGTTGCCACCATCACCGTATGCAGAATAATCATGGCCGCTATAAAGGCTAACTGATCATTAACTGGGAGCGTGTCTCCAAGAGAAAGAATGGCTAGAGAAAGAAAAGTAGCCGCTAGCTGTACAATATAGCTAGCAATGACCATCAGACTTTCTCCTTTTGTTTGCTTCATAATTAAAGATTATTTTAGCATTGACCAGAGAATGTTTGAAGAAAGAAGCTTCTCGCAAAAGGCGCTTTTAGGCGGGACCTTAGCCCTCTGATGAGATACTCATCTCGTCCCAATTGATATGAAGTCATAAAAAATGCACCACCCGCCGAAACAGGTGGTGCATCGAAGTTACGCCAGAAGAAAGAACTTTTGATCTGAACGCGGACCGAAGGAGATGATGCCGACAGGGACCAATCCGTCTGGACTTTCGATCCAGCGAACCAACGCCCGCATACCAGCAAGATCGCGCCATTCGTACGGGCGACAGCGATAAAGTATTTCCGCTACCGCCGGGAGTCCTCCCGCCATTTCTGACGAATGAATCGCCCCAATGACCACGCGGCCACCGTGTCGCTCCCACGCGAATCGCTCGCCCAAATCCGCCCCATCGCCATCGTAAACGTACGAGGTGCAGGCCCGGAATTTTACCCATGTCAGCCAGCCGGTCGACGTGAGTGAGCGCTAGCCAATCCGCGCCATTATTCAGCTTGAGCGCATAGCGCAACGCGACAAGATCAAGATCTCCAACGATGCTTGGCGTTAGGCCAAGTAGATCGTAATTTAATCCTCCTTTTTTCTTCGTTAGTTGAGTGGATGAGCATCCTCGGTCAACGCGGAACGCGCTATTTGATGACACTGTCATTTCCATCCTTGCGATCCATCTCAGTTTCTGGAAAAGAAAAACCCGTGCGATCAACTGCACGGGTCGGAGATGCTCGGCTAAAAGCTAGAGCCATTCGATAGGTTCAGGTTCGCCCTCCGGGGATTCGTAGACACGTCTTCCTCGGCACGCCTCGGCGAGGGGGCGGAGCGACTGTTCAACATCACGCACACGTTCGTCCGATTGGGGCTTATCGCGTCCGGTTTTGAGGTCGCCCAGGTACTCATCGAATGTGCGTGTGCCAGCCACGATGGCGAACAGACCGAGCGTGACATCGGCGATCGCCTGGTCGGAGCCCAAGATAATGACGTGATCCTTGCCCAGCACACTCTTCCATTGGTGCACGATGTGCGGGTCCAACTCCCTCTTGAAGTAGGGTCGATGGATCAGGAACACGTTGCCCATGAACTTACGTTTGAGCTCCTCGAACACATCCTTGGCCTCGATGTCCTCGTGGTTGCCACCAAAGTGGCACGCGAGATCGCTCGCGTAGAGCACCTCCCGGAAGCCCTCGTCGCCGGTGAACAGGAAGAAAGGCATCTTCGCCTTGGGGATCTCGCAGAAGCGTGCGTAAAAGTAGGCCGTGAATTCGTACGACTCCGCGTCCTGACCGCCACCACCTTTTTCGAACCAGATGCGCTTCATCCAGTCGTCCAGACGGCGTAGCTCAGCGAAGTCACAGACTTGAATCGGCGCCTGGTCGCTGAGGACATCGCCGATAGCTGCCAGGCTCATCTTCGGGTCGCGCAAGTAGCCATGCTTGGCGATCTGCCCGACTGTCATTGGCATTTTGTCGTAAATGGTCTTGGGAAGAACGTCCATTGATCCCGTGTCATCAAAGGCGAAGACGATCGGACTTTCGGCGTTACAGACCAGGCGGCGACCCATGGGCTGGAGCCCAGGATCGAGACCTTGGCGGGACAACTCCCTTTCCGCAGCGGGCGAGATTCCTCGGGCGTTGCGGGGATATCCATCGACCATCTCGCGATCAAAGTGTCCTCCTCCCATGGAAGCCTCCTTTTTATTGATTCAAGGTTCGGGTGTAGCGCCACCATACCCCAAATAACAGAAAAATCAAGGGATAAGTATGATTTTTTTGCCTGATTAAGGCATTTTTTTAGAATGGCAAAACATAACGATAACATTGACATTTTGGCTAATTTATGATACAGAATCGATCGAATTTCACGATTTCGGGTGCGGCTGAGAATTCGCCGCCCTTTAGACAACCAAACAAAAAGAACACACATAAGGAGGCGTGCAATGCTCATC
>CAYPSC010000008.1:0-6714 GCA_964413385.1 uncultured Gammaproteobacteria bacterium
GAATAAGGCTGGCATTCCCTATATGAATGCCCATAGCCTAAGACACCTAAGATTGCACGAGATAGTCCATAATGGTGGAAGCGCCGTAGACGTCATGAATATTGCTGGACACGCTTCTATTGCGAGTTCAACCGTTTATACACAGATGTACGGCGACGAACTTGAACAACGATATCGTCAACTTTTCGGTCAATAGTTGACAGTGTGGGGTTTCTGTGAGAATGTCTTGCTATATGGCAAGGCAAGCAAATACTAAAAGAAACGAATTTCTCGTAACTTTAAGAGAAAAAAATAACCTATCTTTTGGGGAAATAGGCAATTTATTGAATATTGATCGAAAGACAGCGTGGGATATCTGGGCACGGGAAACTAAGCGAAAAAAGCCAAGAAAGCGCCGTGGGGTTTATCCACAGGTTAGCTCTTGACGTTGTGTGGGGTATTGGGTATACTGAAGGAGTAAGATAGCTTTTTACAAAAAAATACTTTCGTGATTTTTTGCAGGTTCCATGCTCCCATGGCAATAAATATAAAAAGTGCCATGGGAAGTGAGGTATGTCTGGCTCAGAATTTCTTTCTGCGAGTCCTTATGATCGCCAGCGTGACTGGATGGCGATGCATCCGGTTCAAATTCCTGCTGTGATTCAGGCTCGTTACGATGACTGGCAAAGGCGCTCAGGAGATCCGGCTCTTGCTAAACAGGCGTATCGAGACTTGCTCGCTGAGATACGAATGTTTACAGAGCGTGTCCAGGGAACCGATGATGGAAGGTATCTGCGTTTAGCGCGTCTTCGTGATATCGTGCAACGGTCTCCCATGGGCGGCGCGGGGTCTGGCTTGGCTGGGGAAATGTCTCTTTTAGAGATGGATTTGGCGGATTGCTTTTGTGGGTCGGGTAAGAGATATAGGGTGTGTCATGGGGCGTGAAAAATAGGGGAATGAATAATAATACTGCCACTCAGCACGAGTGGCAGTCGATGTTTCAGATCGATCACGGGGTAGTAGGATGCAGTGGAGAACCGCCGGCGGGACCTTCGTACACTTTGATGGATGTTGAGATGATTACGCCGGGGGTTGACGCCTGCGCGACGGCGCCCTTGTCTTCCAGTGTTTCAATTTTTGTGGTAGCAAGACGATCGTGTTGTTTGATCAGATCCCGGGCATGGGCCTCGTCTCGCGCGTAGATATCTGCTGTTACACGTGAGACGATGACGCAGTCATCGCAGGGTAGACCGTTCTCCGCTAGGAGGGTTGCTATGAACAGCCTGATCATGTTGAGGTCTCCTCGTCTGTGTGTGGCACGTGATAACATTTGTGGTTTGATATGTCAATGTGATTCTATTGGATTTTGCTTTACAGACGGTTCGGTGTTGATGTAAAAAAACGTTAGAGTTATCCATGATGCTTATGAATGGTCAACAGATTCGAATGATTGCTATTTGTGGGAGTCTGGATTTCGCCTACGAAATGGAGAAGCTCGCGCAAGAATTAAGAGCGGTGGGATTTGGTGTTCACATCCCGATCAGTGCGGAAAAAATTATCCGTGGCGAGTTCTCTCTTCAGGAAATAAAAGAAGAAAAGGAGGGCGGAACATTTTCCAGTCGTGTGATTCAGAATGATGCAATCCGAGCTTATTGGAATGTGATTCGTGAACACGACGCCGTCTTAATTGCAAACTACGATAAGAAGAGGATTCGGGGTTATATTGGTGGCAATTCTTTCCTTGAGATGGGATTTGCTCATGTTTTGAACAAGGGTCTCTTTCTCTTGAATGAAATACCTGAGATGGTCTATTCTGATGAAATCAGGGCCATGCAGCCACTTGTTCTTAATGGCGATTTATCTCTTCTCAATTCATCAGTTATCTCCATCTAACTCATTAAATTAATTTTATGCGCTGTCCAAAGTGTGGTCATGAAATTTACGTGCACGAGCAAAGAAAGTCTTACGATCAGAGAACGGGTAAGAAATATGTCAAGGAAACGTACTGGTGTAAAGCTGATGACGTTTGGGTGCATGTTGAGACGCCTCAGGAGAAATTGGCATAGCCTGATAAGGTTATCCACTTGACCGATCGACCAAGTCATGGAACGGAGTAGATATATGACGACTAATGAGAAAAAAGAAATGATAGGTTTGATTCAGGAGGCTCTTGAGCCTAAATTTTCAATTATCGAGAGCCGCTTTTCAGCCATCGATAACCACTTTTCGATTATTGAAAATCGTTTTTCGGCAATCGAAGGACGCTTTTCAGCCATTGAAGGTCGTTTTCCATCTATCGATGAACGCCTTCATGAACTTGGCGAGGCGATTCAAGATCTGGCGACACAGGTGGATCAAAGATTTGAGAAGGTTGAGCGATCTATCGCAGCTACGAGGGATTACTTAGACCGAAAGATCGAGGGTGTCTGGGGAAATATGGTGGCATTTGTGCGCAAAGAATTGCGCAAGGCCTAGATTGCGGCAATCTTTTTTTTGTAGAGCTGGGCATTTTTACTAAACACGCGTATTTTTGGTTCACGAAAAAATGGGCCGTGGTCTTTCATGGGTGTCGTTATTTCGACTACTGGTTTTCCTTTATATTCTGGAAAGGTGATACGGTCTTTTGTGGTAAAGAGTGGTACGTGTCCTGCTTGAGCAATGCGACTGGCAAGTGGGTTCAAGAAATCCTTCGACGTGAGTTCGGGACCGCGATCGGCGAAGTTAATGACAAAACGCAAGGCAAACCAGGGATTGCTTTTGCGTTGAAAAAGGGGAGCTTGAGCTAAAATAATGCGCTTGTTTGTAAGGATGATGTTGCCCTTTGGATAGTATTGTCTTATCTTTTCCGTGCCGCGAATCATGGCTTCATAAGAGACATCTTCGGTGAGAATGATTTTTTCATCCGGTAACCATTCGAGTTTATCTAGGCTCGGCGCTTTTGCTCTGCGGGTGGTGATAATAATAACGATACCGCACAGGACGATAAAGATGAGCGCCAGAAGGGAAATGGGATTCATGTTAGGATAATGGCATGAGGTCAAAAACGCTGCAATTAAAGCAAAAAGACGCCCAGGCCATCCTGAATGAGTTGATGGTTATCCGTACGCCGCTCGCGATTCTTCGGCGGAAGAGCAGGCTGAAGCCCGTGCTCGGCGAGGGTAATCTGGATGCGAAGATTGTGTTCGTGGGCGAAGCGCCGGGCAAGAATGAGGCATTAACGGGTAGGCCGTTTGCCGGAGCGGCCGGGAAGGTTTTGGATCGCTTATTGTTATCAATTGGTTTGGATCGGAAAAACGTTTATATCACTAATCTGGTCAACGATCGTCCACCGAATAATCGTGTACCGACACAGAAAGAAATCGCCGTATACGCACATTTTCTTCACGAGTTGTTGCTGATCGTTAAGCCGCGAGTGATCGTACCGTTGGGCCGAACGCCCATGAAATATCTTTTTGATCGTTTTGGTTTAGAATTGGATACGATTGGGAAACTGCATGGGCGTGCGATCCAGGCGGAGACGCCTGATGGTTCTGTGATGATTATACCGCTCTACCATCCGGCGTCTGTTCTTTATAACCGGCGGCTACAGGAAGATTTGGGGCGTGATATAAAAACGTTGAAGAAATTTATATGAAATTTATTGATCTTAAACGTTTCTGTTTCGTGTTGGAACCTCGTTATTATTTTTTTGGCTGGTCGAAGTCACCGAGGATTTTGGCGCGGCCATCAACGGTAGAGGCTTTGGTTGAGGCAAGATCTTTGTTGCCCCGTGGATACAATTTTAAAATTTGGGATTGCCAGCGGTCGCGGAAGGTTCAGATTGCCATGTTGGATAGTTTTAGACGACGATTCAAGTTTTTGTATCCAAAATTAAAAGGGAAAGAATTGGAAAAAATGCTTTATACGTTCGGAGCCCGCCCGGTATTGCGAGTCACTCGTTTGGATACGCATCGAAATGGCGGATCCGTTGATTTAACGATTGTCGATCAAAATGAGGAAGAGTTGTACATGGGAACAGATCACGATGACCTGACGGAAAGGGCGGCGACTGATTATTTTGAGAAAAAAAAGAGTAAGCGGGCAATAGATCGGGAAGCGCAAAAAAATCGCCGTCTCCTGATTCTGGTTATGTCGAAAGTTGGATTTAAGAATTACGCGCCGGAGTGGTGGCATTGGAGTCTTGATCGGTGAGAGGTGTGGATGGTAGATAGGATGCTATCAATTTTGTCAGTGCTTCGGTAGCTTTCTCTTTTCCGCCTGGTTCAAAGGAATTCATTATCGTGTGGTCGATACGGATCGCACGAGTTGCGCGTGCCGCATCGTCTGCTCGCCGTTTTTCGTCTTGTCGTCCAAGCTCGGCGTGTTCAGGGATGATTTTAATCGTGATAACGTGAAAACCTGCGTTCTCAAAATCGGCGATGGCTTTTTCGACGACGGCAAAAATACCAAAGTGTGTCTGGAGCTGGTTGGCTACCTCTATACGATCGGTCGCGTAAAGATTTCCTCCGTATTCGGCTTTTTGTAAAAGACGACTTTCACGTCCGCATCGTTCAATATCTTCTCGTCGAACAAAATGAAACAATTGATCTTCTTCGGTCTCACGTGGCGGACGTGTGACAAGCGAGCGGATGGGGGTAAGTTCTGGAAACCGTTTTAACATTTCTAGTGTCAGCGTGGTTTTTCCTGCGCCGGATGGGCCGATCAAGCCAAAGATGGGGTACATAGTAGTTAGTAGCAAGTAAAAAGTAGTCAGTGGAGATGAGGATAGAATGCCATAGTGGCGAATGACTTGCGACGGGTGATCTGCTACGTTATGCTGAGTCTCTATGTTGCCTGTTATTGCTTTGTTGATTTGGTTTTTGATTACCATTCTTTTTGCCAAGCGGATTGTGGCGTAAAAAGGAGAAGAATGGGCCTTGGCTTGAATGGAGTTTGAGGAGAGATAGCGCGGAGTGTGCAGTTCATGGCGCTTCAGGGATTGTGGGGTGGTAGAGAATAATTCATCGTGAAAAAGTTTTTGTTAAAACAATATCCTCCCCTGGCTAAAGTTCGGGGAGGATATTGTTCAAGTTCCCCCCTTTCCTTGTGTAGGTCTCTATGATTTCCGCGACCTCATGGCTAGAAACATGGGAATTTCTTCACGTGCCATATTCTCTGCCTTTGCACGCGGGCCAGAATCGCTTTTTTTGTTTGAGATCCATTCTTCCAGGGCGTCGATTATAAAACCGTTTTCTGTAAGGGCTTTTACGTAGCTCTGGAGTGGCCGATGGAACGAATGTGTTTTGACGGAGCGATTCGATCCTGGGTGAGCAAGAATGGGCGCTTTGAATTCTGATAAATAGCGATCCACACGACGATATTGAAGTTTTCGCTTTTCATCCCAGCCCCAACCGCTTTGGCTTGGCTGACGAAACGCTGGATGATTCATGACAAGGACGAATGGGGCTTTTGGTTTTAATACACTGGCCGCGTCACGGAATGTTGGTTCTACGGTTTCGATGTTTTGAATAGCGAGAATACACGTCGCGCCGTCAAATGGTTCAGGAAAATGATGAACAAAGTGCGCGGCATCTTCTGTAAAAAATGTCTCGTTTTTTGCGGTGTGTTTTTTTGCCTGTTCGATTAAACTCGGTGAGGCATCAAATCCCGTGACCCACTTGGACCTCTTTGCTAGCAAATGGGCGAATGAACCCTGGCCGCAAGCAATGTCGAGGTAGTTTCCATCACGCCGTGGGTCAAGAAGACGTAGGGCTCCGGGGAATACGATGTCGCGTTGGAATGTCGATCTACTTTGCAAATAAGCTCCATACCACTTGGCCACTGGTTCCCAACTGGTATGGTTGGCTTGTTGTTTTGTTGGACGCGGGTGTCTCATAATTCAACCTATGCTAGAATAGCTTTTAGTTATCTTCAATACTAGGATTAATGTATGGGTTTTATTCTGCGCTTGATCATTGGACTCGGGATCGCGGCCGCTGGCGTGGCTTTTGTGCTCAAGACGCCTATGGTGGTTGATTTGTTTGGGCCAGTTCCATGGGCAGAGGCTAAATTGGGATCAACTTCCTTGTTTTATAAGTTGCTGGGGATTGTTGTGATCTTAATTGGTTTTATCGTCGCCTTTAATTTGTGGGATGCATTTTTGCAGGCGACATTCGGTTCATTATTTCCACAAAGGACGTCGTAGATTATTAGTGACTTTATTGCCTATGTGGCATCGTGGTACACAATTGCTTCATCCAGAACTACTCTTAGAACGGCTAGGGGTGGGCGCTGGTTGGCGTATCGCAGATATTGGATGCGGGTCATTGGGACACTTTGTTTTTCCAGCGGCGCGTAAAGTAGGGGGTGATGGATGTGTGTACGCCATTGATATTCAACGTCCCGCGTTGCGTTCCATTGAACAGCAGGCAAAGTCAGCGCAATTGTGGAATGTCCATCCTGTCTGGGCAGATGCGGAGCGCTTTGGGTCTATTCGCATCCCTGATCATTCCGTGGATTTGACGCTTATCGCTAATACCCTTTATCTTTCCACTAACCGGGCGGGTATGTTGGCTGAGGCTCTGCGTCTTGTGCGGCCTGGAGGCTTCCTTCTTGTTATTGAGTGGAAGAAGCAATTGGCTCATCTTGGCCCGCATCTGGAACATCGTCTGGGACATGACGAAATCCTTGAGTTGCTGCGAGATCGCGCCTTTGCCTGGAGGGACACGTTTGAGGCGGGGGATCATCATTACGCTT
>CAYPSC010000008.1:6724-11806 GCA_964413385.1 uncultured Gammaproteobacteria bacterium
GTTCCAAGAAATGCCCGAACCGGAAGAAACAAAGGTGTTGTCGTACTTTCACGGAGGGGAATTCTAGGGATGATTTAATTATAAAAAGTTACATGATTATGGGATACATTCGTCCGCTATTGAGTTTGTCATTTTGGTTGAATATTGATCCAGGACCATTTGTACCTTGGACTGATCGGTTTCTTTTGTTTTTCATGTTGGTCCTACTTGCCTTAAGTGCCGTGGTCTGGATTGTGGCGCATCGCCAACTTTTGAAAGATCGTCGCCGGTTGTTTCAGCGTGTGTCAGCATGGTTGTTGTGGGCGGGTTTGTCAGGGCTGTTGTTGTATCTATTTGTTTGGCAGCGTATCCCGGTATTGGATATGCGTCTGTTTTGGGTCGTCTGGCTTATTGGATATGCTTGGTGGGGATATGTGATTGGGCGTTTTGCATTTAAAGAATTACCAGCGCTGAATGCAGCGCAAGCTGAGCGGGCAAAATACGAAAAATGGTTGCCGAAACCGAGAAAATAGGTGGTTTTGAGTATGTCTAGGAAAGCCTTTAAAAGAGCTTTGATCATTCTTGGTCTGATTATTATCCTTCCCATCTTTCTCTCTATTATGGTTTTGCTTCTGTTATCGGTCGCTGGGATAGTTGAGGGTGTAGCTGAATCAAAGTCGGTCATGGAACCTTTTTTAAGGGTCCTTGTGTTCTTTCTCGTTGCCATCATTCAGGGGATGGCGATTTATTTTTTGTATAGAAAATGGAAGATTTTAGGAAATTTTACATGAAACGTATAATATATACACACAACACACAATGTCGCCTCGGATTGAGCCAACGTATCCTTCTAGTGGATGTCAGTATGTGCGTTTTAGTCCATAGTGGTTGAAAACAAACAGCCGGCGGATAGCAAGGGGAAGAATTCGTCCTTGCACACCGCCGGCATAGCCGCCTAGCTATCGGTATTTTTCGGCGACAAGAAGCTTCGCCGTTTTTCTCCTCCAATCCAGCACACGCGACTCGTAGTTGCGGTCAGGGGTGATTGCGATCTTTACCCCCGCATCCGCCTCCGCGGCCCATGCGCCGATGTAGGAGACGACATTCTCCTGCAGGACTCCTACCACCAGCGGGATGATGCCAGCGGCTTTGAGGAAAAGAGATTCGGCAGAGCATCCCCCCACGCCAGGTGATCTCTCCTCGTATTCAGCGCCGCGTACATCGAGGCGAGGGGTGGCGACGACTTGCGCCGTACCCTCATTTACCACCCATTCCCAGAACAGGGGAACTCCGTGGAGTGCACTGGCGGCCAGGTAGGATACGACTCCCGGGAGACGTACCCACTGACAATGATCGGAATACGGCCTGAATTCGAACTTATCCGATCGGGCCACCTCTGGGAGGGTGGGGAGTGCCTCAGCGAAGATCCTACGGGCATCATCCATCCAAGTCATGGCGTCTCCTTCTCGGCCTAACCGGCCGCATCTTTTTGCGTCTCTGCCCCCTGTCACATCGCGTGCACAGAGAGCGGGTGTGGATCTTGGACCGCTCTCTGACAATAGAGAGCCTATCTGAGGAAGTGTTTTTCTCCTCGATTCAAGACACAGGGGCAAGCAAATGATCAAGCTTTAGGAATCTGTGACAGCTTGAATTTGCTTAATCTATGTCCTAGATCAAGGAGTCATGTGCAAGACCATGATAATTTGCTTATTTCATTTGAAGAGAGTTACTTTATTATAAAATATGTCTTTTGTCAAGGTCATCGTAATGGGCTCCTGTCAACGAGTTGGAACAACGAAAAGAGAATTGCGAAGGAAGGTTAGCGGAGATTCAAAGATTTCAGGGTTGTTGATTCTGGCTTCGAATTCCCGCACGAGTTTTGGAAGCCATTTCTTATGAATGTGATGATAGGTGCGAATGATGAAACGTTTGAATATAGACCAGATGCTTTCAATGAGATTCGTGGCACCGAAGATAAAAGCGGCATGGTTGCAGGTTTCGCGTTCATATCCAAAGAAGGAATCAATTCCCTCATAGCACCAAGGACAACGATACCGAGCCTCAGAGCGTTTGACGTGACTCGAACCACACCGAGGACAGAAGGGTCGCTGACTAAAGGTGGGTTCGCTGACGATTTGAATAAGCTTGGCTTCTGATGGAACGCTGTCTAAGATACCCATACGGGACAAATGCTAGGTGAGTGAGTTAGCACTCTCATTCTAACGTTTGTTCCTTTCCGATTATAGGAGCCGGATTTGGCAGATCTCGATTATTTCCATGGACTTTCAATCAAGGCTGATAGGGGCATAGGGGAGCGTGGCTTTACCATGGGTGATGCATTTGTCATTTTATTATAGCATTTATTTATGTTTGATACTCGTAAAGCCGTCGGGCGCCGTGGAGAGGGGTTTGCTGCGGCGTTTTTTCGGACAAAAGGTTTTCAGGTCATTGGTCAGAATTGGAATTGCCGATTGGGAGAAATTGATTTGATTGTTGAGAAAGATGGTGAGGTTCGATTTGTGGAAGTAAAAATGCGGTTCACCAAAACCTATGGGTATCCAGAAGAGGCGATCACTAAGAAGAAACTAGAACACTTGGCGCGCGCGATTGAACTTTGGTTGCGCACACAACCCCATCCACCTCTTAAATATCAAGCGGATGCATTGGCGATTCTTTTTCCAGAAAATAGGGAGCCGGATGTGCAATGGATTCAAAATATTTTATAGACCAAGAAGACGGTGCAGTGCATCTTTGATGGGTTTTAATTCGAGCTGTTCTTCTTCCGGCGTTTGGTCGCTTGTGTATTTACCCGTTGCTTTTACGATATGCATGGAGCGCAGCGGAAAAAACGGATTCAACGTTCCGTGTACTTCGGCGGTTAAGGCAACGGGACGTTCCGAGGAATCGATCTTTATTGATCCATCCGGGAGAGAGAGTACAAATACATCCTTCCAATAGGCGTCTATCTGGACTCCGCGTCGCTGTACCAGTGTCCGATAAAACGAAACGATAGCCTCGGCAATCTCTTGTTGGGTCATGGCTAATGCATCACGGCCTTGAAGGGCATTTCGTTTGACCATTGCAGGGTCGAGTGATTCGTCTGGGATCACAAAAGCGCTATCGGTTCCCAGAATGGTTTCGCGCGTCAATGTCCGATAAGCAAGTGCTTTGTGTTTCGCGTTTTCTTCAAGGTCACTTCCTTCTACGACATCGATTGGTTTGGATACATAGTCCTGAGGAAAGAGACATCTGGTATTTGTTCCTTCTAGTAGGTGACATATGCGTTTTTGTTTCGCCAAATTCGTTGTGGCAAGTAATAATCTCATAACTTTAAAATATACAGAATGCTGAATGATTAGTCTTCTTTCTGTGCTGGCGGGCGAGGGGAATAGCGCGTGTTTTTTATTTTCCATTTTTCTACCCATTGGCCAATACCCAGTTGATCTCGTTTATTCTGAATTTTTATCTGGGATTGCGACCATGTCACAAGAGAGGAAAAGAGAATTTTATACCTATTGTTTACTACAATGTATCGAAGTTTTTGTTCCTTGATGGCGCGATGAATGGTACGCGGATGGACGCCGAATAACCGGGCGGCTTCATTCACGGAAACGCGGACGGCGCTGTCTGCTTTTTCATCTTTTGAGGCTTGTTCCATTCGACGATTGTAGTAGATGATTGGTATTTTTGTCTATATTTGTGTAGACATAAATATGATATTTGCCGCTTTCCATCTTGCCAAAGCTCGACAAAGTCGGTATTCTGATAAGATAAAAATGCCTGATTTTATTGGAGTTCCGATTGTTTTCTCATGACAAATCTCATTGACCAATACCTCTTATTTCGCCTCCGAATCAGGCGTGACAAAGAGGCATTTGCCAAGTTTTACGATCGGTATGTACAAGCGATTTATCGGTTTGTCTTTTTGAAGTTACCTTCGCGAGAAATGGCAGAAGATGTGACAGCAGAAACGTTTTTGCGTTGTTGGCAATTTATTCAACGAGACAAGGAAATCGGTAATATTCGCGCTCTGTTGTATAAGATTGCGCGCAATTTGGTTGTGGATACCTATCGGCAGAAGGACCGTATGAGCCTGCCTCTTTCCGAGTGGTCATCTGTAACGTTTGCAAGCTCTGAGACGTCTGAAATGATGCAGGTGGATCGAGATGTGTCAGATCGGTCACAGGCGGCGGCCCAGATCGAAGCCCGGGCGGATCTTCAATTAATCATGGAGCGCATAGCTCGGCTTAAGGAAGATTATCGCGATGTCCTCACTCTGCGCCTGATTGATGGCCTTCCGTTTGGTGATATTGCCAAGATTCTTGATAAGACAGCGGGGAATGTGCGAGTAATCTACCATCGTGCAATGAAGGCATTAGATCACTTCGATGATTATGAACACGCGTGAATTTGAACAAAAGATTCGATTGATTAGAGCAATGGAACGCGGATTAAAAGCTGATCCAGCGTGGGTTTTGCGTACGCGGGAAACGTTGCTTATGCAGGTCGAAAATAGCATGCCCGCGACGGCGCTTTCTTGGAGCGAAGCGTTACGGGAATCGTTCCGACATTTTTTGCGTTTGCCAAGATTGTGGATGACGATGATGCGTCGTCCGGTGTTGGCGACTTTGTCCATCTTTGGATTGGTGGCTGGAGGTTCCATAGCGAGCGTATCTGCGGCGGAGAGATCGATTCCGGGTGACTTTTTATTTGGTGTGAAGCTGGCTACAGAGCAGGCGAGGTTGGCACTTACTCCGGATAAAACTGACAAACTGAAATTAAAAACAGAATTCGTGAGCCGGCGCGCAGAAGAAATTAAGACCATTGCCTCTTCTGATGATTCAGAGAAACCGGAGAGGCTGAATCAGGCAGCGGAAATTGTAAAACGAGATTTAGATACGGTTAAAACTCAACTGACAGAGGTTTCCTCTCAAGCCTCTCCCAGCCAAGCGGTTCAGGCGGCTAAGCTCGTGGATCAAAGAAGCGCCGAATTAGTGTCCACGTTGAAAGATGTGAAGGCAGTCGTGCCGGATGCCATTCGTTCTAAAGTTGTTGAAGCTGAGGTCGCGGCGGTGAACACGGGGGTGAAAGCCGTGCAAGTGT
>CAYPSC010000009.1:0-11791 GCA_964413385.1 uncultured Gammaproteobacteria bacterium
ATCCTTGAGTCATAACATTGAGCAATTTAAAAAAGATCTGGTTGGCGTGCGATCGCGCGGAGAAAAGCCAAAACTCGTCGCGTGTGCGTCCGCAACCCAAGAGGCTCAATATGTGGCCGAGCAGATTTTGGCGTTACGGTCTCAAGGGACGACTCTTTCCAATATCGCGGTGTTGTTTCGCTCAAGCGCGCATTCCCAGGCATTGGAGTTCGAACTGCTCAAGCGCGACATTCCGTACGAATATCGTGGTGGACAAAAGTTTTTTGAGCGCGCGCATATTAAAGATGTGGTGGCGTTTTTGCGCGTTTCCCAAAATCCGCGGGAT
Organism: uncultured Gammaproteobacteria bacterium; assembly: GCA_964413385.1. Classification (GTDB taxonomy): domain Bacteria; phylum Patescibacteriota; class Patescibacteriia; order 2-12-FULL-60-25; family 2-12-FULL-60-25; genus VGLT01. Next base: position 326 of record CAYPSC010000009.1, read on the forward strand.
GAGGTTGCGTGGCTGCGTGTGCTTGGACTGCAGACGGGCATTGGTGCAGCCACGGCATTGGCGCTGGCCGCTCAAGCTAAGCTTGCGGAATCATTTGAACGTGTGCTCGATCTAGATCAGACGCGTGTACCGGTGCGTGCGCGAGCGGGATGGGAGGAATTTTGTGATATTGGTCGGCGGTTGGTGGGTGAGGGAACATCGCCGGGTGCGGCGATTCGAACTCTGTGTCGCTCGACGTATCGTGATTATCTCGAACGTGAATATCCTAACTACCAAGAACGATTGGATGATCTGGAGCAGCTAGCGCTTTTTGCGGAGAATTATGATGATGCGGTTTCATTCCTTACGGATATTTCTTTGTACGATGGGGTTTTTACGCGTGAGGAGGTAGAGGCGAAATCTGAGACTGATCGGATTGTGCTTTCGACCATTCATCAGGCAAAGGGGTTGGAATGGGATGCGGTATTCGTGATCCATCTGGCTGACAATGCGTTTCCAAACCGCCGCGCGCTTGCTGAAGAAGGCGGAATGGAGGAAGAACGACGATTGTTTTATGTAGCTGTCACACGTGCTCGGCGGTTGCTGTTTTTGACCTATCCGCTGACGCTTGGATACGACACGCTTATGTTTAATCAGTGCAGTACCTTTATCGATGAAGTATCGCCGCGCTTGTTTGATCGGGTGGAGCTGCGCGAAGCGCGTGGCGTGAATCGTTTATCACCACCTGGTGGAGAGGGGAGCGATTGGGGATGGGATGAACCGATCATAGAGATCGACGAGTCAGGGGAGCGCCAAAAGCCTAAAACAGGACCAAAGTCTGGGTCGTTTTTGAGAGATGTTGATGATCTATGAGATGTAATTGTTTTTTGATTTATGTCGTGGTTTTACGAGCGGTTTGAGCTTACTTCTGAAAAGAATGGACTTATTCGTTGTCGACGGTTGTTTGGACGTTGGAAGGTGACGGTGGATGGATATGACCAGACGTCACGGTACATCCATGATATGTGGCAAGGGGCGTTGCTACGGCTGCCTCAGAACGTACGAGTGAAGAGTATCTTGTTATTAGGTTTTGGAGCGGGCGGATCGCTACCGCTTTTCCACCGGTTGTTTCCGGGATGCCAAGTCACGATTTTGGAATGGGATTCGGTTATGATCGAGATTGCTCGGCGCATGAACAATCAAGTCACAAGGTCAGATCGGTTAGTGATCGGTGATGCGCGGGAAACCGTAAAAACGCTTTTTGGTCAGTTTGATTTAATTGTGTTTGATCTTTATTGCGGGAAGCGGCCAGCACCCTTTTTGCTTGAGACAGATTTTCAGGCGCAACTTCAGCATTTGCTCTCGCCTGAGGGTTTTTTGTTGGTTAATGTCTTTCAGGAGCAGAGAGCACTTTCCCATCTTTCATCTGTGTTTGAACAATGTCGCACATGGCGTTTTCGCTATAACCATTTAGGCATGTTTCGTCTCATGTGTGATTTTGTTCCTCACCGTGCATCGCCGGCTTTTTTAGTGAGAGATACACAGGGTGGAAAGAGATCATTTGTTGACCAACCAGGCTCCTATGGATCGCGTTGGAAATCCCTTGGTTTTTCATTTGAAGGACATACGGGAAATATAGAACCCGTGATTCAACCAGGTTCCAGTCGTTTAGTTATCTGGCAGACTCTGACGGCGCTAAAAAAGCCTGATGGTTGGTGGCGTTCATTGGTTCAGATGAATCCGCGTTGCACAGGATATGCGCGCGCTGGATCGGTGGAAGATTATTGGAAAACGTGGACTCCACATGCGCAGCGCCATCGTCGGCGTTGGTTAAAGGATGATAGGTTTCAGGTTGAAGAAATTGGATTGGCGGAGTTTGCTGCAGCCTATCGTAAAGAAAAAAAGTTAGGATGGCTGACGGAGTGGTTTATTACTTTGGTAAAAGATAAAATTCGATATCACGGATCGCTTCTGAGGATTTTTGGTGCGCGTGAAAAAAAGAGTGGAGAGATTTTGGCCGGCTTAGCTGTACTGGATATTCCTGAGCAACATTCATCCGTGCACATTATTGCCTTTGTGCATCCTCGAGCGATGATGACGTCGGTGAGTGTTGGGTTGATTGACCAGTGGTTTCAGCATGCGCTGAAACGCGATATTTACTATTTGGATTTTGATATTTTTTGGGCACCGGGTGATCCGCGATCATGGAAGGGTTTTTCGCGTTTTAAGAGTCAGTTTGGAACGAGGTTTATTTATTACCCGAATCCTTTTTTGAAGCTTGCTAAAAGAACTGGCTTTAGCTAAAAAAACGGAAAATTGTCGGAGATACATTGACAGGTTGGTTTTTTTGTGTTATCCTATCCCCTTCAGAATTCGATTGAACCTTTCAAAGTCAACTGGTTTGCCTTAACTTCTGGCGATGGTGCCGGAGTGTGGAGGGCAAGCCAAGGAATATGGAGGATTACATGGAAGAGAGCGATGCGGTGGGTAGTGGTGGTAGAAGAAGAAACGGCCTGCCCGATGACCACTATAACGTTTATGTGGTCACATACGATATGGGTTTCATCAGGGATGCTCTGGTATCGACGTGGGGCGAGCCCAATGTGTCAGGTCTTCTGAATGGGCCAAGCTCTATCGAGCTTCACGTTTCTTGTTCCGGTATGGATCGAACGCCGAGCTGGAAAGTCTTCCACCCCCATTTTGCCGGACGTAGCTGGACGCGTGAGGGGCAGATCGCCTGGGGCACGAATCAGCGCAGTGCTGTGGCTCCGAGAGGCTACCGCCCCGCGACTCTCGAAGAGACTTGCTGGTTTGCCCTGACCCATTCAAGGTTCGGAGCAAGTTTCGTCGGACTTGGCTCATTTCTGGTCCCCGACGATGATGGTAGACATTACGCTCCAGTCGTTTGGATTAATTGGAATTCCAACGTGTGCACGCATGCGCTTGATGCCATTGGGGTTGACGGTGAGGTGATCGGCTGTTCATTCACGCTTTTTGTCGTTTGCGAATAACTTTTCTTTAAGGCCCTGTCCGTCCCGATGCGCTTCTATGCAATGCGGGATGGATGAGGCCTTTTCGATTTGGCTAAAGATTTTGTCTTGCCAATTGAGTACAAAATGTATAAGGTTTTGGCCGTATGTCTTTAGTACGTGTACGAGGGCCGGGCGAGCCAGATCAAGCGTGTGATCTGGTTGCAGCTGCGATCGTGGAAGAGTATGTGCGGCGCGATCCCAACGCTCGTTTGAATATTCGTGTCTCTGGCGGATACGGAGCACTGTTTGTCGCGGGAGAAGTATTATCGAGCGCAGATTTTGATGTGTCTTCGGTGGTGCGTCGAACACTTGTGTCCAATGGCGTGAGCGCATCCATGGAACCATTCATTGCTCTTGAACGCATGAGCCCAGCTTGGGCCACGTCTGTAGGAGCGCGAGAAACAACAACGGTCATAGGTTATGCTACGCTCGAAACAGAATCGTTGTTTCCAAAAGCTGTTGATTGGTCGCGCCAGGTCGCACAAGAAATAGAACGGCGTCGAACAGGCGATGTGGAATGGTATTGGTTGGGATCTGATTACACTGTGTTGGTGGATGATGAAAATGGGAAACCGTCGTTTCATCTTCGACTAGAACATGCGGATCAGATGAAGGTGGGGGATGTACGCGGACGGGTGGATACGTTGATACGCGAGCGTTTTCCTGAAGCTAAAATTCAAGTGAATCCAGCTGGAGAAGAGCTAAAAATGGGGCTTATTTCTCGTATTGGCTCATCCGGACGCGCTTCTTCTTTGGATTTCTATGGTTCTCGACTGCCTGATGTTGTCAGTGGCGTTGGCTATACTCCGTCACATCCATGGAATGTTGGATCGGCGATGGCACGGTCCATCGCGCGTGAGTTGGTTCGATTGGGTCAGGGAAAGGCGGTTCTGGTTCAAGCTACTTGGTTGCCGTTGGAAGCGTGTCCGCACATGATTCGCGTACGGAATGAACAAGGGAAAGATCTTGCTGCTTTTGTGGATCCGATTCGTTTTGATCTTTCGAAAATTCCCGAAGCTTATGTCTCGCCAATAAATATATCCGGAGCTGTTCGGGCGCCGTTTGATGGAAGTATCATGTTACCCTGGGAAAAATAATGAAGATTGTGTTATCCTAATTTCACTATGAAACATCCTCTCTTCGCTATCTCTGCTATTGGAGTGCTCGCGCTCTTTGGGGCAGGGTGCAGTTCTGCTCAGCCATCAAATATACAGAACGTGACATCAACCGATACGTACCCGTCTTCGACTACAACAGGACCAACCTTCCCAACTTCGACTATGCCTAGTACAACATCTACTCAATCAACAACCTCTACTTCTGTGAATGATCAAAAAAATGGTTCAAGTACGCTGGCGTTCCCTGGGATCTTGCCGGCAGCTCAAGCGAACAAAAAAATTCGTATCAAAACCAATTTAGGAGATATTGTGATTCAGACATCCGTGACCCTTGGTCCGCGTGCGGCATCTAACTTTGTTTATTTGGTCCAGCATAACTTTTATAACGGGACCATTTTCCACCGTGTGATTCCTGGCTTCATGATCCAGGGTGGTGATCCAACGGGAACGGGCATGGGTGGCCCGGGGTATCAATTTGAAGATGATCCGGTGAAGAGTCTGGCGGCAGATCCACAACATCCTGGATATGTGATTTATAAGACGGGAACCGTGGCGATGGCAAACGCCGGACCAAGTACGAATGGTTCCCAGTTTTTCATCATGGTGGACGACGTCCCTTTGCCGCCAGATTATTCCGTGTTTGGAAAGGTGATTTCTGGTCAGGATATCGCAAAGAAAATCGCAGAGACCTCGCGCGATGCGAGCGATCGACCGTTGAGTGAGGTGAAGATGATTTCTGTCACGATCGAAAAGTGAGTCTTGCTTTTATCAATCGAGCGAATATAAAACATCTGCTGAGCGGATGTTTTATATTATGGGAAGTTTTGTCATTATGCGTTCATGAGTGGCGTCGCTTGTCGTCAATGTTGGAAAAAGATACTCTAAGATGTATGAAACGTGGGTTAATTTTTTTGCTATGTATAGCTATTTTAGGTACTGCTGCTTGGAGCGCACGAGGTTTAATTCGTGATTGGTATCGCCAACGGAATGTCCCTCAACTTCCGTCCGCCGAAACGTATCAGCAATCGCCAACAGGTCAGGCGACGACAACGGCATCGAATGAGAATAAGAAACCGCCCACGACCCCATCGCAGGCGACATCGACGAAATCAGTGGTGAAAGATCCTTTTGTGTTTTCTGGCACTCTTCCGACAGAGAAGAATTTAGCTGTTCCTTTTTTAAGCCAAGCACCAAAAGGGAATTGGAATATGCCTTATCAGGAAGCATGCGAAGAAACAGCTGCTATCATGGTTGATGTGTACTACAAAGGAAGAAAAACAGCGTTTAGACCGGATGAAGGAGACAAAGCGATTTTGGATTTGGTTGCGTTTGAGAAAAAGTTATTGGGGAAATACCAAGATACGACAGCTCAAGAGACGGCACGGTTCATCCGGGCTTATTTCCATCGCCAGGTTGTTATCAAGCAAGGGAATGACCCGTTGGATATTAAGCGAGCTATTGCAAATGGATTTCCGGTGATTGTTCCGGCTGATGGAAAAACATTAGCCAATCCGAATTTTCGTAACGGTGGTCCCATTTATCACATGCTCGTGATCAAGGGATGGACTAAAAATGGCCATTGGATCACGAACGATCCAGGGACACGTCTCGGAGCGGACTTTTTGTATACGCAAGATAACTTGAAAGCATCCATGCGCGACTGGAATAACGGAGACGTGTCGCATGGCACGCCGCAGATGATTGTGATCATGCCTGCTTCTTCATAGAAGGTGATTGATGCATTTGCGTCTCGTGATTTGATATCATTCGTCAAAAGAAAGACCGGCTGGTAGCATACAGGAAACAATTTTGCTTTATAATATGAAATCCTCTGCTCGTTCACCTTCGTTGAGCACGCGTGTCTGGGCTTTTGTGGCTATTTTGGTTATTGCGGTTATCGGGTTGGTTCTTATTTGGAGGCAGTTACCATCTGATTTGAACAAATCAAAATTGCCGCCCGGTGTCACGCCGCCATCATCTTCGACATCTACGGCATTTGTGAATCCAGAAGGGTTAACCAAGACCTTGTGCGAAGTGGCTCGGGGACATTGGCTTGATTGTGGCAACCCCTGCCATGGAAAACCTGGGGAATTTTGTATCCAAGTGTGTGAGCCGCAGTGTCTCTGTGGTGGGATCGCTGGTTGGCAATGCCCGGCGAGTACTGCGTGTACAGACTGGGATCCTGCTCCGGGCGTGCCGGATGCGCTAGGTGTTTGTCGGAAACCAAAGACACCATCAGTGCCAACTTCGACAAGTCGCGCTATTCCAGCGGGAATGGTTTGTGACGAAGAGTCCCATTCAATTTGTGTGAATGCTTCTTATAGCAATGCTCTTCTTACGAATCCGATCACTGTCACGGGCACGGCTGTGGCGTTTGAGAGTCAGTTTTCATGGAAACTGGAAAATGGATACGGAAAGGTGATCGAGCAGGGGAATGTCATGGCCCAGCAACCAGATGTGGGTATTCCAGGATCATTTACGATTCGACAGTTTTATTCTGCTCTGCCACCTACAGCAACTGGAACACTGGTGTTGTATGAAGCGTCTCCGCGCGATGGAAGTCCAATTCATATTTTAAAGATTCCGGTAAAGTTACAAATAAAAACACAATTTACTAAAATTTACTTTCCAACAAAAAATGGAGCGGCATCTGGAGATTGCGGTGAGGTGACAGCGGTCGATACTCCTATTGCTGCCACAAAGTTCCCGATCGAGGCTACGCTTCAGCGCTTGCTTACGCTGAGTGTCCCTTCTCAGAAGCTGGGATTACGGAGTTCCATTCCACAGGGGGTGCGGCTTCTTTCTTTGAATGTGGATCCTGGCTTGGCAAAAGTTGTCTTTAGCCGCGAATTGGACGCTGGTGGTTCTTGCCGTGTTTCTGCTATTCGCGCTCAGATTGAACAAACTTTGAAGCAGTTTTCAAGCATTAAAAAAGTGGAGATATCCGTTGAGGGAAAAACACCGGAGGAATCATTACAACCGTAAAAGAATAAAACTCGTGACCCGTCATTTATCACTCGCGGCTTGCCATTTGGATTGCAATATGACATGAAGTATGGGTATGAAGCGGGTGGTGCTGAGGAGCGTACTATTTGCTGCCATTGGCGCATGTATGGGTGTTGTCACGCTTCTTTTGTTTCTTCAATATACACCGGCAGTTCCAGCCGTTTCTCCGTCTGTCCCTTTGCGTGGCCCTGGAGTGGTACCTGCCGGATCTTTATCCGGCAAGGGATTTGAAACGCCCGCGCAAACATCAACACGCGTTCTTTTCGTGGGCGACATCATGCTGGATCGTAAGGTAGCGGAGCGAAGTCGTGCGGCGCATGACCTTGCTTACCCATTCGAAAAGTTACCCCCCGGCTGGTTTAATCAATTCGATTACGCGGTGGCAAATTTGGAAGGACCTGTGACGGACAAACGTCGTCCGCCAGAGAAGGCTATCGATTTCCGGTTTGATCCAGCGGTCATTCCTGTTTTAAAAGCGCAAGGTATCAAGGCAGTATCGCAAGCGAATAATCATGAGTTGGATCAAGGGTCGGTCGGTGCAGCCGAGTCACGTCGGCGTTTGCAAGAGGCTGGATTGTTGGTTTTTGGTCACGAGATCGATGATGGGGATCTGGCGCTTGCGACGACCGCGATTAACGGCATACGCTTTGCTTTTTTAGGTTTTAACACGACGGACAACCCATTAGACGAGGCAGCGACAGAGACGGTGATCAAGAAAGCGAAAGCGCAGGCAGATCATGTGATTGTTTTTATGCATTGGGGGCAGGAATATCATGATCATCCTGAACAGAATCAGCGCGATCGAGCTCATTGGTTTATTGACCGTGGAGTGGATGCGGTGATTGGAGGTCATCCGCATTGGGTGCAGGGGATGGAAACGTATAAAAATAAACCCATTGTTTATTCATTGGGCAACTTTATTTTTGATCAAGATTTTTCGTTAGAGACACGGCAGGGGTTGGCGATTGTTCTGACCTTTATAGGATCACAAATAACCGTGGAGCCAATTCCCATCCAAATTGATCAAAGCCAACCGCGCGTTTTGGAAGGAATGGAAAAAGAAAAACGTTTAAAAAAATTTAAGGAGATTAGTTTTTAAGCAGTTCGGTCCTTTCTACTCACATCAGCTATTCTTTGGAGAATAGCGGCCACAGCGTCTTCTAATTTTTCGATATTTTGTTTGCGTATTTGAGGCTCTTTTTCTCTTATTGCCGGTTCAATTAATTCTAAAATATGTTTGGTCGCGGGGACGAGGTGTAATAGCGCATGGTCTTTGCTGTCGCTTGTTTGGAGATGCTCAAGGAATCCTTTGATAGCTGTGAGTGAGCTTGTTGTTAGTTTGTTGCTAGTCATCGATTTTTTAATCTGTTCTCTTTCCTCTGGTAAAGCAGCGTATGAACTTTTGTCAGATATGACCATATCTCGATATACCGTCCTGTGTTCATGGGTTTCAAAATTATCAAAAATATAAGGAAGGCCTAGCCACCTTGTGAGCGACGTATAGATGGTGGCGATAGCTTTTTGATCGTCACCAAACCTTGAAAAGTCCACGTCATCTGGATCGGTAACGTCAAAATGGCGTGCGGGGACTTCGGTGTAGGTTGGGGGCCTCAGGATCTCTATTTTTCCGAAGATTTTTTCTGGGAGGGGCATACGTAAAATTTACCATCTGCAGCTGGCGACGCCTATGAATATGTCAACCGACTATCACAATCGATGTCGGCGGCCATGACTGCGTGGAGCGCCATGCATTGGCCCACGACGAGATTTTTCGTGAAAAGATGGCTTCCCTTGTCGATGGGGCGCAGAAAACGGAACTGATTCTTGCTTGGGGATGGCTTTGGATGGAGGTAGTTCTGGGAGTTTTGATACGGGTAAATTCATCCGGATGATGCGTTCAATATCGCGTACGTCACGGCTTTGATCCGGTGTAGCAAAGGAGATGGCGTGTCCGGAATGGCCGGCGCGCCCAGTGCGTCCAATGCGGTGGACATAATCCTCAGCGTGATCTGGTAAATCGAAGTTTAAGACTAGCTCGATGCCCGTGACGTCAATGCCACGAGCAGCGATGTCTGTAGCGACAAGTACGCGGTAACGTCCTATTTTGAATCCTTGGAGCGCTTCTTTCCGTTGAGCGAGCGAGCGGTTGGAGTGGATTTCCGTGGCGGTGTGTCCCATGCCCCGGACGGCTTGAGCGATACGCTTAGCGCCGTGTTTTGTACGCGAAAAAACGAGAACGGTCCCGTGGTGTTCAGTGAGGAGTTTATCGAGTAAACGCAATTTGTCTTCTTTTTTTACGAAGAATAATTCCTGCGAGACGCGTTCAGCCGTGGTTCCGGCACGAGCGATTTCAACACGAACTGGAAGCTTCATGTGGGCGCTGGCTATCTTTACGATTTCTGGAGGCATGGTTGCGGAAAAAACCATGGTTTGGCGCTCTGGCGGCACGGAACCAAGAATACGATTGATTTGCGGCGCAAAACCCATATCCAGCATGCGGTCAGCTTCGTCTAGAACCAGTACGCTCACATTACGTAAATCCGTCGTGTGCTGTTCAAGGTGATCGATCAAGCGTCCGGGCGTCACGATTAATACATGCGGTCGATTACGTAGTGCTTGGGTTTGAAGATGCATGGAAGCGCCACCAATCAGTACGGCGGTGCGTAGTCCAATAGGGCGTCCAATTTTTTGTATTGTTTCATCTACCTGGAGTGCGAGTTCGCGTGTTGGTAAAATGATTAACCCGCGACCTTTGGTGACGGCTAAGCGTTGGATGAGCGGAATGCCAAAAGCCAGGGTTTTGCCTGTTCCGGTTTGGGCAATGCCCATGATGTCCTTTCCCTCCAGAGCAATTGGGATTGACTGGCGCTGGATGGGGGTGGGGACTTTAAATTTTAATTTATCGAGAATTTCGAGCAGGCTAGGGGAAATGCCTAGGCCGTAAAAACCGGGTTCGAGTGGAGTAGTGTTCATGAATAGGTGACCCGATTCCTGCAGGGTCACTTATGGATGACGCTCATGAGGCCCGAGTCTATCCGCCAGCTGGCGAAGTCAACTGGTGGAGAATGAGCGGAATATAGAGGAAAACAGGAGTAATGTCAATGATTTGTAATTTAGCGTATCCAAATTGAAACGGATAAATGAGTTTTTTATTTTCAAAAGTAAAACACCCATTTAAGGGTGTTTTACTTTTGGAGCGGGTAGCGGGAATCGAACCCGCATCTCCAACTTGGAAGGCTGGAGTAATAGCCATTATACGATACCCGCCTATGCGGAGCTCTGGCGGGCAGGCCCACCCTCCTCGGCGTTTTTTCTTACATTCGGGCTGCTTTGTTGCTTTTAAGCAGGGCTAGTTTAGCTTAAAGATGGAAAAAGGCAAGATTCGTCAGTTTCTTGAGAGTGAGCCATAATAAGTTATCTATGAAGCGTCGTGAATTTCTAGGATTAGGGGTTGCAGCAGCTGCGGCTATGGCGAGTAAGCCGATGGAAGCATGGGCAGAGCGTTTAGTCGCTATCTGCGATCCGGATAAAAAGGATGCCTTACTGCAAAGAGCATGCCACGCTGAGTTATCAAGAACAGAAAAAGCGAGGCTCATAGAGGCTTTGCGGAGTTCTGAGTGTTTACGTCACGTGGCAGAAAAAATCGAACTCCCACATAAAGAAAAATTGACCGCTCTGTATCCTGCTGGTGGATCGCATATCGCGACGGTCGAGATGGCGCGTGTCTTTTTCGAAAAACGGTCCGAATTGCAAGAGGTTGAATTTCAGTATACGGAGATCGATGAGATGAAGCCACGTTGGCTGATTAGAAATTTGGAGAATCTTTGCCGGATTGACCCTCGCTATCAATTTAGCCAAGAGGATATTCGACGTGAGTCGTATGGAGGAGCGGGCGGCTCTATTATTTGGATCCCTCTTCAGTATCAAGGGAAAAAGATCACGTTTCGTTATTTGTTAAAGGCTACAGGGGAGAATTGTTTTGACCAGTCAAGTTATGAGCGTTCAGACTTTGTGATTCAACATGATAGTTCTGGTTCTGGCGGTTCAGATCCTGCCACGTTGTTGGTGGAATTTATTCAAATGGGTGCACGGACTCACCAATCTATTCCAATTGTTGTGGAAGACATGACGCGCGTCTTGGCTGATCAATTCACCCGGCCAGCGGAGCTATCTCAAGGAGGAGTAAGCACTCTGCGAAAGTTTGATTTAGAGTTACTCGGTCATTTTCAGCGTGTTCCTGGTCCCTACGGACATCGGGGGGAAGACGCGATAGTCACGGCGTCATCTGTGGAAAAAGTTGAGCATGGAGAGTCGTTATTTAATGGTGCCGT
>CAYPSC010000010.1:0-11577 GCA_964413385.1 uncultured Gammaproteobacteria bacterium
GAACTGGACCACGTGGGATAAACCAATAACCAGAAAAACGACGTTTATAATAAATTAATTGTGCGGCCAGTAGGGGTGTTGTAGTATACCGCGCCCCTACACCACCATCCACCAAAAAAAACCGGCGTACATCATGGTCCTGTGTCTTTTGAAACTCACCCCAAGCCCAAGATTGCTGAAATGAGGCCCAAGACTGAGAACTCACAAATCCATCCCAAGTTTCTCGGTCAGTGATTGTGAGAAGCTTCATACCTTTGATAGCAATCTCAATGCTTCTCTGACACGCGCCGGCGTTTCTACAATCTCAGACGATATTTGCTTTAATGCCTCACGAGCCTGTTGCGCTGAGTACCCAAGTGATTCGAGTGCCTCTATCACGTCTTTATCTATCGATGAACCTTGTTCTCCTTCGATGAGTTGGCCTTTCAGTTCTAGCACGATCTTTTGAGCCGTCTTTTTGCCCACACCCGGCACAGAAGTAAGCGTCGCTAGATCGCCATTCATAATCGCACGGCGTACGGTATCGGCAGAACCGATTGATAAAATCGTCATCGCAACCTTTGGGCCAACGCCTGAGATACCGAGCAGCTGGTCAAAAAGCGCGAGATCAGCTACGGACAAGAAACCGAATAACTCATGCGCGTCTTCGCGGATGTGATCGTGAATATACAGAAAAGTTTGCTCGCCTACCTTCAGAAGAGCGAGCGTGGGTACGGAGACACGCACCACATATCCCACGCCCTGTACCTCAAGCAACACGGCGCTCCCCATGATCTCCATCATTTCTCCACGTAATGAACCGATCATATCAGGAGGAGTGTACGGAAACGGGTTAGAAATAGCAATTTGTTTCAAAGACTCCGCAGCCCAGCCGCGGAGTCTTCATCTTTACACGAATGTTACGCTCCCTACTAGATCCCCTTCTTCTTTAAATCGCATGATGCGCACACCCTGTGTATCGCGGCCGGTAGAGGGAACTGATTTGAATGGCGTACGGATGACGATACCCTTCTTTGAGATAATGACCAGGTCGCGGTCGTCGTCTTTTCCAGAGATAAAGGCAGCAACCACCTTACCAGTCTTAGACGTCACATGAGCCGTGCGGATACCAGAACCACCACGATTTTGCACTTTATATTCGGTGAGATTTGTGCGCTTGCCTAGACCATTCTCCGTTATAGTGAAAAGCTCCAATTCTCCTTTCTTGGCTACGGCAGGATTGATGACATCCATGCCTACCACACAGTCATCTTTCTTCTTGAGTTTAATACCCCGAACACCGGCAGCATTGCGCCCCATCGGGCGCACATCTTTCTCGCTAAAACGGATGGACTGACCTTCTTGGGTGACAAGGGAAATATCATCGCTCCCGGAAGATGGCTTAACCCAAATGAGTTCATCGCCCTCATCCAGGTTGATAGCGATCAGGCCACTGCGACGCACATTCTCAAACTGTGCGAGTTCACATTTTTTGATCGTGCCTTGGCTTGTAACCATGGTGAGATACCTTGTGCCCTCGGCTTCCTCCATAGGAAGAGTGACTGACACCTTCTCTCCCGGAGCTAATTGAAGAAAATTTACAATAGCCTGCCCCTTGGCCGTGCGCGATCCCTGGGGCAAATCATAGGCTTTTAAACGGAACACGCGGCCACGGGAAGTGAAAAACATGATTTCGGCGTGCGTGTTGGTTGTAAACATTTGCCGAACCATGTCTTCCTCTTTTGTGGCGAGCCCAACGATTCCTTTGCCACCACGACCCTGGGTCTTGAACGTGTCTGGCGGAAGGCGTTTGATGTAACCATCTTCGGTCAACATAATGATCGTATCTTCTTGCGGAACCAGATCTTCCATAGAGAATTCTCCCACCGGATGCGCCACGATCTGCGTACGACGTTCGTCGCCGTATTTCTCTCTGAGGTCCCCAATCTCTTTTTTAATGATACCAAGAATTTTTTTCGCTGACCCTAAAATCGCTTCTAATTCGGCGATCAACTTTTTCTTCTCCTCATATTCCTGCTCAACCTTTAAGCGTTCGAGGTTGGCAAGTTGCTGCAAGCGCATTTCCAAAATCGCGTTCGACTGGATCTCTGATAACTTAAACTTACTCATGAGGTTCACCCTAGCCTCATCTTTGTCTTTGGATTTCTTGATCGTCTCAATCACCTGGTCGATCTTTAGAAGCGCGATGCGCAAGCCTTCCAAAATATGAAGCCGGTCCTTCGCTTTATCCAAATCATATTGGGTGCGGCGACGAACAACTTCTCTGCGATGTGTGACATATTCCTCAAGTAAGCCCTTCAGCGTCAAAATACGTGGCTGAATACCTCCATCCACCAAACAAAGAGAATTCACGTGAAATGTTTCTTGCAGCTGAGTCAGCTTAAAGAGCTGGTTCAAAACTTTTTTGGGATAAGCGTCTTTCTTGAGCTCGATCACGACACGTACTTCGCCCTTCGAACTTTCATCACGTAAGTCACGGATCCCTTCGATCTTTTTTTCCGTGACCAGCTCGGCGATCTTCTCAAGCAATTGCGCCTTGTTTACCTGGTAGGGCAATTCAGAGACAATGATCTGAAATGCACCAGCCCTCTCCTCAACAATCTCTGTCTTGGCACGCATGACAATGCCACCTTTACCGGTTGCGTAAGCCTGCTTAATTTCATTCTTATCATAAATGATCCCACCGGTCGGAAAGTCAGGACCAGGAATCATTTTAACCAGTTCGTCAATTTCTATATCAGGATTTTCGATCAGCGCCTCGATTCCCTGACACACCTCGGTCAAGTTATGCGGAGGGATGTTTGTCGCCATCCCAACGGCGATGCCCAGCGTACCGTTCAGCAATAAATTTGGAAGCTTAGCTGGGAGTACTTTCGGTTCTTGATGGGATCCGTCATAGTTTGGACGAAAGTCCACCGTATTCTTATCGATATCGAACAGCATTTCTTCAGCAATCCCCGAAAGCTTCGCTTCGGTATAACGCATGGCAGCCGCTGAGTCGCCATCCATGGAACCAAAGTTTCCTTGTCCCTTCACCAAGGGGTAGCGCATGGCAAAATCTTGAGCCATGCGCACCATGGAATCATAGACAGCTGTATCCCCGTGCGGGTGGTATTTTCCAAGCACTTCTCCAACTACAGTCGCGGATTTACGGAATTTAGCATTCGCACGCAATCCCAAATTCCACATGGCAAACAAAATACGGCGGTGAACCGGTTTCAAGCCGTCGCGTACGTCCGGTAGCGCACGATCGACAATCACCGTCATCGCGTAATCCAAAAACGCGGTCTGAATTTCTTCGACCAGCGGCGCAAGATTAGTTTTACCAGCGAGCGAATCTATTTGAATTGGTTTGTCAGACATAGGATGGGAGCTGAGGGTCGGAACTGGCAATCAGCAACTTGGAATCTGGTTCCTCATTATAAATTATTCATTACTCGTTTTCAGTCTATCTTTGGTTGTTGTCGTATTCAATTGGTTGAGTTTTTGTATTTCTTTGGTGGCTGCCTCAAGAGCTTTTTGACGAATTACGGCCTGTTGATATTCCTCTTTTGCTGCGTCGACCGTATTCCTCACTTCATTTGCCGATCGTCCAGCTCCTGAACGCCATGTAGAACGGAACTCGTTTATCCCATTCTTGATGGTTTGGATCACACCCTCGTCAGAAGATTGGGCCTCATAATTTAGACTGCCACTCAGTGTTGCCCACCACCCAGTTACGATCACGAGGCACGAGGCTGCGATTCCAACATAGTAACCAAAGCCCCAAGCTGGATGTGGTTTTCCATTTTTTTTACGAGCGGCATGATGCGCCAAGATCAGCTCACGTTTTTCTTCGGAAGATAGAACGCGTGAAGAAGTTTGATCGACCGCGCTTTCAGAAGAACGGCGTAACACGCCTCGCCGATGTGCGGTGCGGTGAGAAGAACGACGAGGAGGATAAGGCATAATGTGCAACAAACCTAGGCCCGTTCGAGGACCATAACAACCAAGTCTTCGGCAGGCAGATCTTTTTTATTAATTTTTAGTTTTGTTACATTCTCCCGTTTCGAGGCGCCCAGCTCTTTGAGAAACGCGTCAACGGTTCCTAATTTTTCTTTCACACCGTCAATGTGATAGTGAAGAGGAATCACGATACGCGGTTCTACTTTTTGGATCGTATCCACGGCCTGTTTTGGGGTCAACAGCATTCCTCCACCAACGGGAATTAATAGAATATCAATATTGTCGAGCTGGCCCAACTCCTCATCTGTCAATGGACGGTTTACGCCGCCCAAAAATCCAATAGAGATTCCTTCGACTTCAAAGCGATACATGAGACCGTGAGGTGACTGTTTATTTTCACCAGGCACAGCCATGGCATAAGCAAACATCCCACTGACTTCGTATTCACCCGGATCGGAAATCACGAACGGCGTATTGGCAAAAGCATCGAGGGGAAAACGTTTTTTATCCTGGTGAGAAAGCGCTACAACCTCTGGAGCCAGGGTACGCGGAAAGCGTAGGCCCGTGTCAGAACCATACGGATCCGTCACGAGTGTCGCCTCCTTATCTCCATGATTGCCTTCGATACGGACGCAAGAGAATCCGTGCCAGAAAATCTGCATAATTCAAGGGTAAAAATGATCAATTTCGACCCCTCAAGTATAGCGTTTTTGATAAGGGTCTACAAGGCTCTTGCAAGGGTCACGTTTGGGCCTCTTGAACGATAAAAAAGTCCGCCAACCATAGCGATAGCCAAGGCATCGGCAGCATCGTCTGGTTTGGGAATTTCCTTTAATTTTAAGAAACGTTTAACCATTTCCTGAACGCCGGTTTTCCCTGCCGCTCCCCAACCGGTAATCCCTTGCTTGATCTGCTGTGGCGTCACCTCGATAATGGGTAAGCCGGCGTTTGTGATTGCAAGGAAGATGACTCCGCGTGCCATGCCAACTTTGATTGCCGTTTTGACGTTCGTTTGAAAAAACAACTGTTCGACAGCCACACACATGGGTTTGAATTCTTTGATCACACGCATGGTCTCGTCATATGTTTGCTTGAGACGCCATCCAAAATCATCGACCTTAGATGTCTGCAAGCAGGAATGATGAACCCAAGCTGCATCACTTCCACGTTGGTCAATAACACCAAATCCGACCCGATCAAAGCCGGGATCGATACCGAGAACTCTCGGGCTGGTAGGCGAGTAGGCTAGTGGGCTGGTACCTGCAAACATAAAAATCATTTCCCTCCTCCTTGAGGAGGGAAAAACCTACTCCATATTCGAGTACACTTTACTGACATCATCATGCTCTTCAAGTTGTTCTATCAACTCTACTACTTTTGTCCCTTGTTCTTTGTCTGTTTCGACTAAACTTTTTGGAAACCATTCGAGTTCTGCAGAGCTAACCTTTAGGCCAAGTCCGGTCGCGACATCCGAAAGACGTGTCAGATCAGCTATGGTCGTGCAGATGTCTGTGGCATCTTCTTGATCCACGATGTTCACGGCACCAGCGTCGATCAAAGCGAGTTCTAACTCATCATGTTTATCCGCCGGTAAACCACCAGCAATACGCACAACGCCAAGGTGATCAAAAAGGTATGTCACAGAGCCGGTTGCGGCCAGCGATCCACCTGCTTTTGAGAGCAAGTGCTTGATTTCACTTGCTGTGCGGTTGCGATTGTCCGTTAAAGATTCAATGATCAGCGCGGTTCCTCCTGGCCCGTAAGCTTCGTAAGTCAGGGATTCAATTTGGCCCTCATCGCCAGCACCCGTCCCGCGTTGGATCGCGCGATCAATGGCATCTTTCGGCATGGAAGCCTCACGAGCTTTTTGGATCGCAGAACGCAAACTCGCATTCATGTTTGGATCGCCGCCTTTTTCGCGCGCCGCCACCGTAATCAGACGCGCTAATTTCGTGAAGGACGCTGAACGCTTGGCATCAATCGCGCCTTTGAATTGTTTGACTTTGGACCATTTTGAATGGCGAGACATATGAGAAGTCCAGACTAGTTTGATTTAGCCAGAGCTTAGCGCGGGTTTGGCAACGTGTCACGAAATAAAGCAGCCGCACCCTAACCGCGCCAATAGTCGACGTGGCTAAGATGCGGCACTAGAGCGACCAACTCCCTCAGAGCGAACCGTCCTTCTGCAGCCGCAGAACATCGCGAAGCAAACCCCGGACGATCGCCGTGTAGTTATCCACGACCCGAAGCAGGCCATGGACGATACACGGTACATTTCGACACACGTACACCTTGAGAGGATCGCGACCAGGCTCATCGCTATACCAGGAAAGCTGGTATAGCGATGGATTCTTGTGACAGTTTCCACAGATGGGATTCTCTTTCAGCTCGTCATCTTTTGATTCGAGTTCTGCGAGCATGATGGGCGGGCTGAACCCACACATCGGTATTGGATCCGTCTCCTTGCCCAGCTCGATGGATCCATAGGCTAGGTACCTCATGGTTCTTTCCTCCTCTGTTGGCGGCTTTTCTTTATCACGGTCTCGAATTCCTGTCACGGATACCAAAACACCCGCCGAATGGCGGATGTTTTGATTCTACCAATCTATTCACCTAGCTAGGCTATGCAGCCGTCAACGTTGGTTCATCACGAGTTGGTTCTGGAGCAGCTTCATGCGTGACACCAAAGCCCGTTCCAGCTGGCGTCAGGCGACCGATAATCACGTTTTCCTTGAGACCTTCCAGGCGATCCACTTTTCCGGTCACGGCCGCGTTGATAAGGACGCGTGCCGTTTCCATAAAGGAAGCTGCGGACAAGAAGGACTCCGTCGACAACGCCACTTTCGTAATGCCCATGAAAAGCGAATCAACCGTCGCAACCGTCCCCTTATTTTTAGCCACGCGTTCGTTCTCTTCTTCTGCGCGGGCCTTCTCAATCACCTGGCCAGGCAAGAGTTCCGTATCCCCTGCGTCTTTTACGTACACACGAGAGAACATTTGGCGCACGATAATCTCGATGTGTTTGGCATTCAGCTTTTGTCCCTGTGAGGCGTAGATGGAAAGCACGTCCTTGAGCAGGTAACGCATGACAGCATCGCGACCCTTTAAGCGGAATAGCTCCTGCAAATCGAGCTGGCCTTCTGTCATCACATCTCCGGCTTGATCCTGCTGACCGTCCTTGATCGTAATGTTGTAGCCGGTTGGCACATTGTGCTCGACCACTGCCGGCGCTTCAAATACGAGGGTGAGTTTATTCTTTACGATTACCACTGTACCTGCATGGCTAGCGATCGTCTCCTCGCCATTTGCGCGCGTAATGAGAATTTGGCCATCCTTCACTTTTTGGCCATCCTTGACCTTCACCGTGTCCTTTTTCAGGAAATGGTGCGCCTCTTCTTGCACGGCAGTGTGGCTAATTTGGATAATTTTTTCGCCAGCGACCGTATCTACTAGCCTCTCTCCGGTCGTGCTTTGAATAACGCGACGTTCCGCCTGCACAATTTTCGCGACACCCGAAGCTTCGGCGATAATCGCCCTGTGTTTTGGAATACGCGCTTCAAACAACTCTTCCACACGCGGGAGACCTTGGGTGATATCTGCAGCTGCTGAACCTCCGGTGTGGAAGGTACGCATCGTAAGCTGCGTACCAGGTTCACCAATGGATTGGGCAGCAATGATACCTACAGCCGTACCGAGTTTTACCAATTGGTTGTAAGCCAAATCGTAGCCATAACACTTTTGACACAAACCTCGCTTAATCTTACAGGTCAACACGGAACGTACGGTTGCCGTATCCACGTGTTTCTTTGAAATCGCCTTGATATGTTCTTCGGTCAAAAGCGTCCCTTTTTTCACCAGCACTTCGCCCGATTGCGCGTCTTTAAGATCTTTGATCAACACACGTCCAAGCAAGCGTGTCATGAGCGGTTCTCCGATTTCTTCTGATTCAGCCGCCGTAAGCGTCACACCGTCGGTATCACCACAGTCTTCGCTCACAATGATGACGTCTTGAGAGACGTCGACCAAACGACGCGTCAAATAACCAGCGTTAGCCGTACGCAAGGCCGTATCGGTCAAACCTTTACGCGTTCCGTGGGAAGCAATGAAGTATTCCAACACGTCCAGACCCTCTCGAAAGGATGACTTGATGGGCAGCTCGATGATTTCACCAGATGGACTGCTCACAAGTCCCTTCATACCAACGACCGAAGTGAGTTGCGCCACAGAACCACGGGCCCCAGAGTCGATCATAGCGAATACCGGTCCGATCTTGTTCAACGATTCCTTTGATAAGCGTTGAATTTCATCCTTCACATCTGACCACACCTTAATAATCTGTGAGTAACGTTCCTTCTTGGTCAGCAACCCTTCCTTGAACTGCGCTTCGATTTCGATGGCACGCTGATTCCCACGTTCAATGATCTCGTGTTTCTTCAAATCCGGGAGGTCACCCATGCCGTAACTAAATCCAGATTTGGTGATGTAGTAGAAACCCATGGCCTTTACCTCATCCAAGAAGCGGGCCGTGCGTTCGAAGCCGCGAAGTTCAATCGTGGTACGTACAATTTCACCGAGTTGTTTTGTGCCAATGACTTCGTTACGGAATCCTATTTCCTTCGGGAAGAGGTTATTCAAGATCAAGCGACCGACGTTTGTTTCGATGACTGGTTCTCCGGGACGCAGACGCGTTTTGATCTTCTCACGAATCGGCAATTTGCCGGCCTTGTAAAGATAGATCGCCTCTTCTACAGAACCAACAACCTTGATCTTGCCATCTTTTGGCTCGATCAATGAAGTCATGTAGTAACAACCCCACGCAATATCCTTATCTGGCTTAGCCACAGGGAAACCCGTAGCTGGCTTGAGCAGATTTTTGGTGGAAAGCATCAAGTTCTTCGCTTCTTCCTTAGCTTCTTGCGTGAGTGGGATATGCACAGCCATCTGGTCTCCATCGAAGTCGGCGTTGAAGGCTGGACAAACCATAGGGTGAATCTGGATCGCCTTTCCCTCGATGAGTTTTGGTTGGAATCCTTGGATACCCAAACGGTGCAACGTTGGTGCGCGGTTTAAGAGCACAACCGCATCAGCGGCAATGTTTTCCAAAATGTCCCAGACTTCTGGATGATCAGCTTCGATATAGCGGTTCGCTGAACGAATGTTATGCACCAATTCGCGCTTTATCAATTCGGCAATAATGAACGGCTTGAATAACTCGAGCGCCATGGTCTTTGGCAAACCACACTGATGGAGCTCAAGCGTCGGACCAACGACAATCACCGAGCGGCCAGAGTAGTCAATACGCTTTCCAAGTAAGTTCTGACGGAAGCGGCCTTGCTTGCCCTTTAAAATATCGGCAAGAGATTTTAACTGGCGCTTTTTTCCGGTCGCTGCAATGACTGTTTTTGAATGACGGGCACTATTATCGATCAACGAGTCAACCGCTTCCTGCAACATGCGCTTTTCGTTGCGAACGATCACTTCCGGAGCATTCAATTCGAGCAAACGCTTGAGACGATTGTTGCGATTGATGACACGACGGTACAAATCGTTCAAGTCAGACGTCGCAAAACGACCGCCGTCGAGTGCCACCATCGGACGAAGATCTGGCGGGATGACCGGAAGTACTTTTAAGATCATCCAGTGCGGATCAATGTGATTCACTTGGAACGCCTTCAATAAACGTAAACGACGGATAACGCGATCACGCTTGGCATCGGAGGCTCCTTCCATTTCTTCATGAAGGACTTTGATCGTCGCCTCGACTTGTGTGCGCTTCAAGAGCTCATCCACAGCTTCAGCCCCAATTTTCGCCTCGAAAACATGCCCGTATTTGAGAGACAAATCATGGTACTCGGTTTCTGAGAGCACGGTGAGCGGCTGCAGATCTTTCAACTCACGTTCCACCGTGTCAAAGTCCTCTTCTAATTCTTTCAACTTGCGCTCTTTGTTCCCCTGTAACTTATCAAGCTCTTTGCCGACAGCGTCTTGCTTCTTGTTCTGTTCAGCTCCTTGTTTTTGTACACGCTCGGTTTCACGTTCGTATTCAGATTCAATTGATTTGCGCTTGCCTTTATATTCCGTGCGCACCTGTTCCAATGTTTGGTTGCGCAGATCTTCGTTGACGTCCGTGATGATGAAGGCACTGAAATAGACCACTTTTTCAAGCGCCTGGAGCGACATGTCGAGCGTTGTGCCGATCTTGGACGGCACGCTGCGCAAGAACCAGATGTGTGCCACCGGAGCTGACAATTCGATATGACCCATGCGTTCGCGGCGGACCAACGAGTGCGTGACTTCTACACCACACTTATCACAGATAATGCCCTTGTATCGAATCTTCTTATATTTGCCGCAGTAGCACTCCCAGTCTTTAGATGGACCAAAGATTTCTTCGGCAAACAGACCGCTCTTTTCCGGTTTTTGTGTGCGATAGTTGATGGTTTCCGGCTTTGTCACTTCCCCATACGACCATCCACGGATCACTTCGGGAGAAGCGAGTTTGAGCCGGATCGCATCAAAATCTGTTGTTTTGATGTTTTCGGTTTGGAAAAACGCCATAAGGTTACGTATGAGGATGAGTTAGAAATCGATGGGTGTTGGCGTGCCCCACTCTTCTGTTTCCGGATTGTTTGTGAGTGCTGAGCGCATCTTTAAATGCTCTGGGCGCGGACTGGAATCTTCTAGACGCCTTCCGCCCTTTAACAACTCCACATCGAGACACAGGCCCTTCAATTCACGAATCAACACATTAAACGACTCTGGCACGTTCACCTTGCGAATCGGTTCACCTTTAATAATAGATTCGTATGCCTTAGAACGGCCCGGCACATCATCAGATTTGATCGTCAAAATTTCTTGGAGCGTGTGTGCCGCGCCATACGCTTCGAGAGCCCAGACTTCCATTTCTCCAAAGCGCTGTCCACCGAACTGCGCCTTTCCTCCCAATGGCTGCTGTGTGATAAGCGAGTACGGACCAATGGAACGCTGGTGGATTTTGTCTTCGACCATGTGGTTCAACTTGAGCATGTAGATATAGCCGACCGTTGGTTCATGATCATAGCGTTCCCCTGTGCGCCCATCGAAGAGTTTAATCTTACCGTCCTCCGGGAAACCCGCTTCTTTTAATTGCTCGCGAATGGTTTGTTCAGATACACCGTCGAACACAGGGGTGGCCACCATGTAACCCAATGCGTTTGCCGCAAGACCGAGGTGCGTCTCCAAAATCTGACCCAGGTTCATACGAGAGACAACTCCAAGCGGCGAGAGGATCACATCAACCGGAGTTCCATCTTCCAAGAATGGCATGTCTTCAACAGGAACAATCTTTGAGATAACGCCCTTGTTCCCGTGGCGACCCGCCAACTTGTCACCAACTTGGACTTTACGCAGGTCTGCAACAGATACGACGATCTGACGAAGGACGCCTGGTTGCAGCTTATCACCAGCTTCGCGCGAGAAAATCTTCACATCCAAGACCTTTCCTTTTTCTCCGTGTTCAAGATACAGCGACGAGTCACGGACATCACGCGCTTTTTCACCGAAAATCGCACGCAAGAGCTTTTCTTCCGCTGAAAGGTCCGTTTCACCTTTTGGCGTGATCTTACCGACAAGAATGTCACCGGATTTCACCTC